>JAMOBJ010000022.1 GCA_039908095.1 Nitrospirae bacterium YQR-1 | reverse complement strand
TCTGTTGCCCTCCTTGTTGGTCATGGCTACTATTTTAACCAATGAGGCTATCTTTCATGTTTCTATCATAGTATCTCATAAGTGGCCACAACCCCGGAAATTATATCTTTAAGCCTATGCGGTCCGTCCTGTGGCAGTGTATATGGCTGTTTTAAAAAGATGATATGCTCAGTGGTAATCATATTGGGAGCAGCTTTGAGAGCGGCGTTTTTGGCAACGCTCTTTAGCTCTGTGATGTTGCCAGGCCATGTGTGGTTATCAAGAGCTCTGTAGGCCTCATTGGAAACAACGGGAACGTCTATTTTAAGGTCCTTGCAAGTATCCGCTAAAAAGTGGTCAAACAACAGTTTAATGTCACCCTCTCTTTCTTTTAGCGTTGGAGCCGGCAGAAAGAAATCACCAAGGCGATACAGCAGGTCCTCAAGTGTGGAATTACTGCTTATAACGCTTTTAATATCATTGTTAACTGACGTAACAAGGCGGACATTTAAACTTTCCGGTTTATCGCCGCCAACAGGCATGTACTTGTGGCTATCCACGGCGGTAAGGAGTTTTTCCAGCAGCCAGTGGGGCAGATTTAAGATGTCGTTAACAAACAGGGTTCCGTTGTTTACCTGACTCAAAAGGCCTGCTTTTGCAGTCTCATTTTCATATTGAACATGCCCGAATAAAAAGATTTCCATATCAGACGGTGCTATTGCCCTTGTGTTAAACTCTGCAAAAGCGCTGTCTGTACGTTCACTCAGCTGATGCACCATCATTGCCATCAGAGTCTTACCACAGCCGGCAAGGCCATGGATTAATACCTTGTAGCCGGTTTTTGCAACAGATTTTAAGTCATTAAAAATAGAAATCATTTTGTCGTTGCGTGTAAGGAATGCTAAAGAGCTGTAGTTAAGCTGATAAGATACAACCTCTCCATATGTCTTCTGCTTTAAGCTTAACTTTGAGGGAGATTCTGAAACTGATTGGTTATACTGTCCTTCTGTGGATTTTTTCCTGCCTCTTTTTGATTTTGCCGGGTTTAACTCATTAGTTTTCTCTTTCTTGTCCATAAACGAACAAAGCTCCATTTTAGTTAGATTTTTTAAAACATTGACAGATAATATCCCTTTTCTAATACATACATTGTTTTTTTAAGCAACGGCACCTCGTAAAATGTCACTTTACATTGCCTTTGTAATATATCACAAAAAACTTAGTAAAGCAATACATGCAACCCGAAATCCGATATTGAAAATCCGGTACACAGCTCTATCGCTAATACCAAGTAGCAGTCGGAAGTAAACACAGGCGGCTGGGAGAAAGCGACGCTTCCCCGGATTCCCCTTTGGGGAGACGCCCAGGGGCTTTTGACGAAGCCAACGAAGTTAGACGATTGAATGCAACTTGGTATAACGCTTCAGAATATCAATGTGAAAGAAGCCTTACTATTGCAGCTATCACTGCAGCCTGGGCTACCAGCATGGCTGCTACCCATTTAATTACATCAGTTATGCGGTCATTTATTTTCTCAACGTCATATTTTAATTCACTGACATTGGTTTTAAGTGATGCGATTTCACCTGAAAGCTTCTCATCAAGCTTTGCTATTTCGCCTGAAAACTTCTCATCAAGCCTCGCTATTTCGCTGGTAAGCCTTGTTTCCACTAACAACAAACCAGCCTCAGTAGCCAAACCTTTTTTAGACTCTATATCTATTTTGTTGATAACTTCAATAAAGGCATCGGTTCCGTCATCGCCTAATTTCTCTCTTAACGGTCTTGGTATTGTTATTACTGTCATAATTTCAGGATACCATAAAAATAAAATATTTGCAACACGCCGCACCCTTTATACCAATAAAGCCCGTCTTCTACGTTGATTGTTTATAACTGTTTTGCCGATTTCCCGCAATACTTTATTCATTAACACTACAATATTTCAAGTTCTCTCGGTAGTGTAGTTAATGTTTTACCATTATTTGCACCAACACATACCATGTCCTCGATTCTAACGCCGCCCAGGCCGCTTATGTATATCCCCGGCTCTATCGTAAAGACCATCCCCTGCCGTAAGTTAGTCTCAATACCGTAGCTTCTGATGTAGGGGGCCTCATGGACGTCAAGCCCTACACCGTGACCGGTTGAATGCCCAAAGCAGCCGCCATATCCCGCTTTTCCAATAAAGTCCCTTGCTAAAGCATCTGTCTCAGCGGCAGTCATGCCCGGAGCTACTCCGTTTCGGCCCGCCTCATTTGCCCCATGTACCGTCTCATATATTTCACACTTCTTTGATATATCCCCGCCTCTTAATAAAAAAGTCCTCGTCATATCCGAACAATACCCCTCACACTCACCTCCCCAGTCTATCAGCACTAAATCCCCCGCCTCCAGTGTTTTATCCGTGGGTTTAGCATGTACTACCGCTGAGTTGGCACCCGAGGCCACTATCGTGTCAAAGGGCAATTTACGGACTCCGGCTTTTTTCAGATTCTCCTCAAGCCTCAGTGCGATTTCACGCTCAGAAACCCCAACCCTTATGTACGGCCGCACCTCTTTAAAGGCACACTCCGCTCTCTCTATAGCCCTGGCAATTAAGTCCACCTCTGATTCATCCTTTTGTACACGCAGCTCCTCCACCACATCCTGCATCGGGCTGACCTCACAGTCCTTCTTAAACTGCCGATATTGCCTGAACGTGGCCATATCCTCAAAGAAAAAATCCTGTAACCCTAACTTTTCCTTCATAAAACCGGTTATGAAGTTGATACTGTCGTTTTCGGTTATTATAACTTCTGCACCCGACACCTCAGCCTCGCTTTGCTCTTTATACCGGAAATCTGTAAAAAAGAAATCCCCCTGCCGGCTTATCAGCAAAAAACCACTTGAGCCGCTAAAACCCGTAAGATACCGGATGTTTGCAAGAGTAACCACAAGGAGAGCTCCAACATTGCGCTGCCGCAGTGTTTCCTTTAACCGCCCTATGCGCCCTGCATTAGCTGTAAGCAGGTCCGACACTTACCCCCCTCATTTTTTCCTTTAAACGGCCTTTCAAAAAATCAAGCTTTCTGATTAATGCGTTTTCATCTTTATCCAACAACCTGGCGGATGTCCGTAAATTGTCCAGATTCTGCTTTATTTCAGTATTGTTGGGAAACCTTTCGTGCAGTTGATTATATGCCTTTATCGCTGAGAGAAACCTCTCGGTAAGTATATAGTTTTCTATCATTTCGATTTCATCTTTAATCAGAAGCTCCTGCTCCTGAGCTGACATGTCTTCCATGCCAACCAGGCTGTGCTGCTCCACAGTGTCGGAAATCTTATCAATCTCTCCACCTCCGTATATGCCTGCCGCCGCTATGAGCTCTGTTATGTCTGAACTAAAACCAGCAGTGCCGCCGGCATTTTCACTATCCGGCCCGTCCAGGATAAGTTCCTTCATATCTGAATCAAAATCATAAGCAATATCTGCTTGCTCATCACCAGGTATGTCTGAGATAAGGGCTTTCATTTCCGAGTCCGAGATGATGGTAATATCCGGGCTTTCAAGGTCTGAGGCATCCGGCTTTGCAGGGTGCACGGAACTATCCCTGATAATGTTGACACCCGGACTAATCTGCAACAAATCGGCAACGTCAGAGTCGCTTAACTCAGCTTCATCCCCAGAAATATAGTCATCCTCGGTCAGCTCTATAATGTCATTTTTACCTTCTGAGTGCAAGCCGGCTGAGACGTCTTTCACAGCATCTGCACTGTCAACATCCCCCAGATATACAAGCGGTTGGAGACCATAGCCGTTAACAATGCCGGCAACAGACGGTTCTGCAAAAGGATCCCACAATTGTCTTTCCTGTTCATCTTGTAGTAGATTGGATTGTGCACTATCTTTTGCAATTATTGTCTCGGTATCTTCTTCCTCTTCTGAAACAGGCTCATTTGGGCTTAAAATAAAGCTGCCGTCATCAATAAAATCCCCTGCTGCATTTGCTGTTGTATCATCTGTAGAATCCCAGCGGTGTTCACTTAACTGTATTTCATCGCCTGAATCACTTAAGAGCTCCTCAGTAATATCATCTAATACCATTTCCGGCTCTGTTGGGGCAATATCCGGCGTTACATCCCCCTCAAGTGATGCCGCTATCATTTCCTCTATATCCTCAAGTTTTTCAGTATGCTCAATTTCATCGCCTGAATCACTTAAGAGCTCCTCTGTAATATCATCTAATACCACTTCCGGCTCTGTTGGGGCAATGTCGGCAAGGACTTCTGCCGCAATAGCCGCAGTTGCCGTATCGTCCATTTCGTTATATTTTTCAATGTGCTGTGCTTCCGTGCCGAAATCTGACAGTTCATCAGGCTGGTTTTGCTCTGAAAGCGTCTCCGGTGTCTCATCATCACTAATTAATGCCTCAAGCTCGGCATCACTTAACGGTTCGGTATCAGTTTGCAAGGACGCCGGCTTATCATTCCCGGTGAGAGCCTTGATTGACTCTGTAGCTACGGTGTCACCGGGATTTAGGATAAGAACCATTTTATGAGACATTATGGCTTTGCCGATTTGCCCTGTTTGTTCGTAAAGGGTGGCAAGTTTTCGTTGGGAGAGGATGTTATTTGGTATTACATTTATTACCCTTTCAAACTCCTCTATGGCACTTTCAGTGTATCCGTTTTCCATATATATTTTGCCAAGGCTTACGTGTGCACTCATATAGTCAGGATGTTTTTTTACGCAGTACTTCAGAATTGTAACAGCCTCAGCCATATCATATTTTTTAAATTCCTCGGCAAGGGGAACAAGGAGCTTGTAATCGTCTCCCATAAATATCTTTTCCTTTTTTTTAAGAAGATGTCTTTCTATTTTGCCCATTTTTAAGGATTCCTGTTATTGAGTATAGCGTCAAGAATTTTTTCTGCACATTGTTCTTTTTTCATCTTTGGATAGTTAAGAATCCGCTCCTCCGTCACTATGGAGATAATGTTGGTGTCAACATCAAAGCCGGCGCCCTCCTCGGTAACATCATTAAAAACGATGAGGTCTATTCCTTTTTTAATGAGTTTCTCTTTGGCCCTTTGCACGTTTGCACCGGTCTCTGCAGCAAATCCCGCAATAAACGGCGTTTTCCCACCCTCTGCAGACACAACACGTTCTGAAGCGATTTTTGCCAGGATATCATCGGTTTTGGTAAGGGTTAAAGTAAATCCGTCTTGTCTGCTTATTTTCCCAGAGCTAAATGTATCCGGCTTAAAATCGGAAACGGCGGCGGCTTTTACCACTATGTGGGCGTTTTTATACTCAGCAAGCACTGCTGTTTCCATCTCATGGGAGGTTTCCACATTAATAACCCTCCCTGCAGTAAAAGGGGGAAGTGAAACAGGGCCGCTGATTAATGTCACCACAGCGCCACGCATTGCCGCCTCATATGCCAAAGCATAGCCCATTTTACCCGATGACCGGTTAGTTATAAATCTTACAGGGTCTATATACTCTCTGGTGGGGCCGGCTGTAACCAGCACCCTCATTCCCGTCATATCTTTTGGGCGGGAGAGCTGACTCATAACAATTGATACGATAGTATCTATATCGGCCATTTTGCCCACACCGGTATCGCCGCAAGCAAGTGAGCCGCTCATAGGCGGTATCTCAATAACTCCCGTGCTTTTTAGAAACTCCAGCCGACGCTTGAATATCGGGTTTTCATACATTTTTGAGTTCATTGCAGGGGCTATGGCACTGTGCCCGCTGTAGGCCGTAAACATAGTACTAAGGAGGTTGTCGGCAAGCGGCAGGGCATACTTGGTTATGGTGTTTAAAGAGGCGGGAGCAGTTAAAAAAAAAGCGGCATCCCTGCAAAGCTCTATGTGTGACATAGGCTCTGCAAAGGTATCACAAAGAACCGGATTTCCGGAGACAACCTCAAGGCTAAGAGGTGAGACAAAACGCGCCGCCGACTCTGTCAGCACAACACGTACACCTATTGAGGCAGCCTTAAAGGCACGCACAAGCTCCGGCGCCTTATACGCCGCAATACTACCCGTTACGCCTAAGATAATATAGCGGCTCTCTGCACTATTACTCGTCCTCGTATGGCCTATCCCCATCTGAAAACAAGCTCTCTATATCTACTGAAGGCACCTTGCCGATCTCCTCCTTTTCCGTAAGGTAGAACTTGAGGTCTTTTTCGAGTTCCGACAGGTCCTCCTGCTCGGTCTCCCTGCGCTTTTCCTCAAGGAAGCGTTTATAATCAAGCCGTTTGGCTTCCTCATTTGCCTGCTTAGCCTCATCACCCGTTATGAACTCAAGTATGTAGTGCAGAGACTCCTCAAGAGCTATCGTGGTTATTCGTTTGGCTTTGGTTGATATTCGGGGTTTACCCTTGTGGGACAATTCCTTTGCTCTCTGCGCTACAATATTGACAAGCCTGAAGCGCCCGTCTATCTTAGAATCATCAAGCTCAATGGGTAATGATATTAAGTCCATACTTATCTCTCCTCCTCTTTAATGTATGCCAAAATTGTTTTCAAGCCATTGGTAGTCAAGGCCGTCAGCCCTTAGACGGTTTGATATTATTACCGATTTCAGTTGACTTAAAGTCAGGTCAAAAACATCATTTACAATAACATAATCATAAAAAACGCATTCCTTTATCTCCTCCCTTGCCACACGGAGCCTTCTGAGGATATCCTCCTCGGAGTCCTTATTTCTTCCCCGCAGCCGCTTCTCAAGGATTTCCAGAGAGGGCGGTAAGATGAAGATAAAAACGGCGTCTATGTGTTTGGCCTTAATCTGTCTTACACCCTGAGTGTCTATATCAAGCAGTACATCGCAGCCGGTGGAGAGTATATCGTCTATTCTTTTTATAGAAGTGCCGTAGTAGTTGCCAAAGACCTCCGCCCACTCTATAAACATCCCCGCGGCAAGCATGTTTTTAAATTCATCCACTGTTGTAAACGTATAATCTGTGTCTTGTACCTCACCTGCCCTGGGTTTACGGGTTGTGAAGGATACGGATTCCTTTAGCTCCGCCACTTGGCTTAACAATGATGAACACAGCGTGGTCTTTCCTGTCCCCGACGGCGCAGAGAGTATATAAAGCCGTCCTTTATTTGCTTTTGGTCGCATTACCCGCCTGCCGGATTTTATTCAATGTTCTGAACCTGCTCACGAAGTTTTTCTATCTCCAGTTTCAGAGCCACCGCCTGTGCTCCTATGTCATAGTGCCCCGCCTTTGAGGATATCGTATTAGCCTCCCTGCTCAGTTCCTGTAATATAAAATCAAGTCCTTTACCTATTTTATCATTATTTAACAGAGTTTTGTTAAATTGTTTCAGATGGCTTTCCACACGCTCAATCTCCTCCGAAATGTCCATCTTGTCCGAGATGATTGCAACCTCCTGAAGCAACCGGTTTTCATCTATTGCCGAGCCCTTTAGCAGCTCATTGAGTTTGATACGAAGTTTTTCAAAAACCGCCGGCATAGCGGCCCCCTGACACTGTCTGATTTCTCTGATTGTTCTTTCCAGAATATTAAGGCGGCTTTGGACAATATTAAACAGGTATTGTCCCTCCCGGCCTCTCATATCCATAAGGCCGGAGAGTGCCTCACGGAAGGTCTCTTCCAAAGTATCCTCCTGCGGGTCCTCATCTTCCTTTATCACGGAATCTTTAAAAGACAGCACCGTGGCAATGTCAACATCACCGCTGAGTTTAAACTCTTCCCGCAGCTCATTTAACATATTCACAAGAGCACCGACAAACTCCCTGTTAACCATTATCCTTGTGCCTGAAGCCTGTACAGATGTGCTGATATAGACATCAACACGTCCACGGCTTAAGTGTTCTTTAAGAATGTTTCTTAACTTTATTTCATGTTTAAGCATAGTGGCCGGAGCTTTTATAGAAATATCAAGATAACGGTGATTGACCGAGCGGATTTCCACTTTAAGATTATCCCTCTGGGCGCAGCCGTAGCCGGTCATGCTGTGTATCACAACCGCTCTCCACCGTCACTGTTTGCAAAAGCAATAAGAGCCTCTGTATCATTAATGAGGATTTCTCTCTGAAAGGCGTCCGAGAGTCTTTTACACAGAACCCGTGATGTTTTTAGTTCATTGTCTCCAATGATAGCTACACAAGAGGCATGTAACTTATCGGCTTTTTTAAGATGGCTTTTTAGGGAAAGGGCACCGTCTCCCATCTCTGTGGGAGTTGCCCTTTGGCGTAAGGATTGGCAGAGTACTAAGGCTCTTGTCTGAGCCTCCTTACCCAGCGGGGCAATATAAAAAACCGGACCGGGGTGTTTTTCAGTTACTCCCAGAAGTGAAACAAGCCGTTCCATTCCGATAGCAAAACCCACGGCGGCAGTTGCCGGCCCGCCAAAGTCGGCAACAAGGTTATCATAACGTCCTCCGGCGGCAACCGCTTTCTGAGCGCCCAGGTGCTCGGCGGTTATTTCAAATGCCGTCCTGTTGTAGTAATCCAGCCCCCGCACTATATGGGGGTTTTCCTTATAATCTATATCCATTGCACTAAGCAGCTCTTTAAAGCTTTCGTGGTGGGTCTTGCAATCACTGCACAGGAAGTCGAAAATTACAGGGGCGCCGGCTCTTTGCCCTACACAGCGCTCCACCTTACAGTCAAGCAGTCTCAGTGGGTTTTTTACTATGCGTACCTTGCAGTCATCGCAGAGCATTTCTTTTTCGGAAAAAAACTCAACTATCGCATCCCTGTAAGCAACCCTGCAGCCGGCACATCCGATGGAGTTAATTTCTATTGTGAGGCCGGTTAAGTTTAATTTCTTAAGAATCATGTGTGCCATTGCAACAACCTCGGCATCCATAAGCGGGCCGGAGCTGCCCATAGCCTCAACGCCGATTTGGTAAAACTGCCTGAGCCGTCCCTTTTGAGGCCGCTCATACCGAAACATCGGGCCGTAGTAGTAAAACTTTTGGGGCGGCGGTAAAAGATGCAGGTTGTTTTCAACAAAGCTGCGCACCACCGAGGCAGTGCCCTCAGGGCGCAGGGTTATGCTTCTATCCCCCTTATCGGTAAAGGTGTACATCTCCTTTCCGACAATATCCGTAGTTTCACCAATTGAGCGGATGAACAATTCTGTGTGTTCAATAATGGGTATCTTTATCTCAGTAAACCCAAATAATCTGAAAACCTCCTTTGAGGTTTCCTCAATCCTGTTCCATGTATATATTTCAGGGGGAAGGACGTCTGAGACGCCTTTAAGGGTGCTAAGTTTCGTCACTGTCCTGCCCGAAACTTTGCCGGCGGCTTTCGTCCCACTCCTCGCTCTCTCCCTCACGCTCTTTGTCAAACTCGATTTCTCTCATTATTTTCTCGGACAGCCGGCGGATTTCCTCTTTAAAGTGCCGGCGTATTCCTTTTAAGTCAACAATGTCTTCATGGATTTTAACTACCCGCTCCTGCGCCCTTTTTATTATTTCATCAGCCTTAAGCTCTGCCTCACGGGTTATCAGTTCAGCCTCTTTCCTTGCGTTACTCTTATAAGCCTCTATCATCTGCTGAGCCGTTATGAGGGTTTCCCTCAGTGTTGACTCCATGTTCTTATGTTCTTTAAGCTGGCCCTCTATTATGTGGATTTGTTCCTTTAAAGAGGTATTTTCTCTCAGCAGCTCTTCCATCTCCTCACGCAACACTTCTAAAAAAGCATACACTTCTTCCACATCAAATCCTCTGAATTTGACAGGAAATTGTTTCTGCTGAATATCCAGTGGTGTTATCCTCATCTATCTCTCCTTATGTTTAAGGCTGTACTTTTATAATTATAACAAATAATCGCCCAATCAGTTAAGACTTTTTTAACAGAGCCCTAATATTATATCATTATTATTGTAATGTTTCACCAAATTATGTTTAAGAAGAAAAATTTTTTAGTTGCAAGTGTTATTGATTGTTCATTTTTTAATGTTTTGTTTCCTTTCCGTTTTGTGTGGGTAAGAAAATTAATAAAAGGGTTTAAGATTCATTTTATTTTATACCAAGTTGTAGTCAGAAGTATAACGAGGCGGCAAGGAACAAGCGACGCAGGCGTACTGTTTCGTACGTTGCGGGCTACAGGATTTTCGATATCGGATTTCGGGCCACAATTCGTTATTGATTTTAATAAATTGTTTTGGTACAATATGCAGCTAAAGGTTGCCGGAGTATGGAAGCCGATTTTAAGGAGAGACCAGCCATGGATTATACATATGATCTCTGTATAGTGGGAGGCTTAGGGCACATAGGGCTGCCTATGGGAATTACTATGGCAAAAGCGGGTAAAACCGTTTTGTTGATTGATATAAACCCTGAGGCAATTAAGGCGGTCTCCACCGGCATTGTGCCGTTTATGGAATTAGGTGCTGAGGATTCCCTTAAAGAGGTTCTGAATAAAACTCTTTTTATCTCTGACAGCACCGGCGACATCAAGCTTTGCAGATTTATTATTATTGTGATAGGCACTCCGGTTGATGAGCATCTGAACCCGCAATTTACGATTTTCAAAAAGCTGTTCTTAAACTTAATGGAAAATATAACAGATACTCACCACATAGTACTAAGAAGCACAGTGTATCCCGGCACTACCGAAAGAATCAGGGATTTCTTGTTATCACAGGGCAAGCGGGTCTCTTTGACCTTCTGTCCGGAAAGAATAGCCGAGGGTAAGGCTATGGAGGAGTTAAAGAGCCTTCCTCAGATAATAGGAGCTTTTGACGATAAATCGTTTAATGAAGCACGGGAGCTTTTCGGAGTCCTTACTGAAGACATTTTGCGGTTAACCCCCCTTGAGGCGGAGATGACAAAACTTTTCACAAATGTATGGCGTTACATTCTTTTTTCCATTTCAAACCAGTTTTACCAGATTGCGACACAAAATGATGTTGATTTCTATAAAGTGTATAATGCGGCAGTGCACCATTATCCGAGAATGGCCGGATTTGCAAAGGCCGGATTTGCGGCAGGCCCGTGTCTTTTTAAAGACACTATGCAGTTGGCCGCCTTTAGCAACAATAACTTCTTTCTGGGCCATGCCGCCATGCTTATTAACGAGGGGCTGCCCAATTTTATAGTACAACGCCTCAGGGACAGTTATAACCTCAAAGAAAAACGGGTAGGCATTCTTGGGATGGCCTTTAAGGGCGATATAGATGATGAGAGGGAGTCGCTTTCTTATAAGCTTAAGAAAATCCTTGAGTTTGAGGCTAAAGATGTACTCTGCACCGACCCCTACGTCAGTGATGAGAGACTTGTACCGTTAAATGAATGCATAGAGGCATCTGAAATACTAATACTCGGCGCCCCTCACAGCAACTACAGGGGGCTCTCCATAGACAAAACAAAGGTAGTTATAGACATTTGGAATTTCTTTGGAAAGGGAGGCTATTTCTGATATGAAGATACTAGTTACCGGCTCGGCAGGGTTTGTCGGAGGTTATTTGGTTGAGGAGCTGCTTAATCACGGACATGAGGTTACAGGGATAGATAATTATTCCAAATACGGCAGAGTTCAAAAGAGTTATGACAATAATCCCGCCTACCGGTTTGTAGAGGGTGATGTTAAAGATGTGGATTTAATGAAGGAGCTGGCCTCAGATTGCAATCAGGTGGTGGCAATAGCGGCAATAATCGGGGGCATCTCGATGTTTCACGAGCTTGCTTACGACCTGATAGCTGAAAACGAAAGAATCACGGCATCAACATTTGATGCCGCCCTGTGGGCATTTAAAAACAAGAAACTGCGTAAGATAAATGTCCTTTCCTCTTCAATGGTTTTTGAAAGTACCGGCACTTATCCAACCCCGGAGGGTGAGCAGTTGAAGTGTCCGCCACCGCTTTCCACGTACGGGTTTCAAAAACTTGCCTGTGAGTACTTTGCGAAAGGTGCACATGAGCAGTACGGTTTGCCCTACACAATAATAAGACCCTTTAATGCCGTGGGAATAGGTGAAAAAAGGGCAAAGGTGGAAAAAGAAATTCTTTCGGGAAATGTCCGGCTTGCTATGAGCCACGTTGTTCCTGATCTGGTACAAAAAGTATTAAAGGGACAGAACCCTCTTCATATACTGGGAAGCGGAAATCAAATTCGCCACTACACATATGCAGGCGACCTTGCCAGAGGAATCCGTATCTGTATAGAAAGTGAAAAATCCATAAACGATGACTTTAATATATCCACCGCAGAGTCAACCACGGTAATCGAGCTAGCCGAAATGATCTGGAATAAGATAAACGCCGGTATCCCGTTTAAATACATATCTGATGAGCCGTTTCAGTACGACGTGCAAAAACGTGTGCCAAATGTTGAAAAGGCAAAGCGCATTTTAGGATTTGAGGCGGCAACAACTCTGAGTGAGTCTCTCGATGAGGTGATTCCATGGATAGGTGAGCAGATAAAAATCGGCGGTATTTAAGACTGTTACATGAACTATTAAGATGCAAAAAAACAAGCTGGCTATAATAATACCGGTATTTAATGAGGCGGAAAATATATCAGGGACAGTTTCGGAGATTGAGCGTGAAGTTAAAACCCCCCATGTAATTTACATAGTTTATGACGATGAAAGTGACAACACACTTCCTGTGGTTAAAGAGCTGCTGAAGCAGGGAATGCCGCTTGAGTTGTTAAAGAACCCGAAAAAAGGAGCTTGTGAGGCAATCAAATGGGGATTAAAAACAGCGGGTGGTGACTACAAGCTTGTCACAATGGCGGATATGTCTGACGATTATAGTGATGTTGACGCTATGTGTAAGCTCATGGATGACGGCTATGATCTTGTCTGCGGCAGCAGGTACTGCAGGGGCGGCAAACAAATCGGGGGAGGCTTAATAAAGAAAACCATGTCACGCACCGCAGGGCTTACTCTGAAGATATTTTCGGGAATCCCTACGTATGACGCCACAAACAGTTTTAAGCTCTACCGAAGCGCCATGCTCGATACTTTTGAAATACATAGTGACGGAGGGTTTGAGATCGGGCTTGAGATAATATCAAAGGCACACGCCTCCGGATATAAAATAACCGAGGTTCCAACTACATGGAAGGACAGGGAAAAGGGCCGGTCAAGGTTTAAAATCATACAATGGCTGCCTAAATACCTGAAGTGGTACTATTACGCTCTCAGGCATTGACCTGAGAGTGTGTGCACTAAATAATATGTAATACCAAAACAAGTTGTTGAATTAATTTCTTCTATATCAGTCCCCTCCTGAATTCTGGAACTTGCAAATGGCTCAGACTAATAACAATAGTTTGAAAAGAATTTTTCAGGAAATACAAAAAAAAGATAAATAATTGGTGCAAGGTTTACAAAATATTTTCAAATATTATAATATTTCAGAGTGTGGACGTTAGTTTCCCCGCAATAAGCTCTCAACACGGGCGGGCTGTGCAGGCGGCAGAGGCAGTGCATGTGCACGGCGTGTAAGCATAAGACGGCACCGTGGGCCGGAGCGGTAGAGGAGGTCGGTAGATGGGATATGTTTCGGGGTTAAAATGCCGTGAGTGCGGAAGGGAATATCAGATAGACCCCATATACGTCTGTGAGTTTTGCTTTGGGCCTCTTGAGGCTGTTTACGATTATAAGAAAATAAAAAAAGTACTTGACCGTAAAAAAATACTGCAAAGACCTGCAAACCTATGGCGATACAGAGAGCTTCTGCCCATAGATGGAGACCCGCAGGTCGGGCTTGATTCCGGCTTCACCCCCCTTGTTGAGGCGAGGAATCTGGGTAAGGCACTGGGTATTAAATCCCTTTATATAAAAGATGACACGGTAGTACATCCAACGCTTTCTTTTAAAGACAGAGTCGTAGCCGTGGCTCTGACAAAAGCGAAGGAATTTGGTTTTGACACAGTTGCCTGTGCCTCAACAGGTAACCTTGCCCATTCGGTTTCAGCCCATGGCGCAAAGGCCGGATTTAAACGTTTTATATTCATCCCTGCCTCACTTGAGGCAAGTAAGATTGTCGCCTCACTCGTTTATGAACCTAATCTGGTGGCCGTTGACGGCAACTATGACGACGTTAACAGGCTTTGCAGCGAAATAGCCAATAAGTATAAATGGGCTTTCGTCAACATAAACATAAGGCCGTTTTATGCGGAAGGGTCTAAGACTCTGGGCTTTGAAATCATAGAGCAACTGGGATGGTGCGCTCCCGATAACGTGGTGGTGCCGTGTGCCAGCGGCTCTCTCTTAACAAAGGTATGGAAGAGCTTTAAGGAGTTTCACGAAATAGGAATACTGAAAAAACTGGAGACCCGTGTATTTGCAGCACAAGCCGAGGGTTGCAGCCCTATAGTTACAGCACTGAATAACCACACTGACGCTATCAGGCCGGTTAAACCCAACACTATAGCAAAGTCTTTAGCTATAGGTAATCCGGCTGACGGCTACTATGCCCTGAAGATAACGCAAGAGACACACGGAGGAGGAGCCGGTGTGACTGATCAGGAAATCATAGACGGCATTATGCTTTTAGCTAAAACCGAGGGTATCTTTGCCGAGACAGCCGGAGGTGTGACTGTGGCAGCCACAAAAAAACTCATTGAACAGGGTGTTATCGGGAAAAATGAAACCACCGTAATATGTGTAACAGGTAATGGGTTGAAAACCCAGGAGGCGTTAAACGGCCACATGGGTGAGCCCCATCACATAAAGCCAAATATGAATTCTTTTGAAGAAGTATTGAAAAAAATTCAAAAAACATAAATTAGGAGGTCGTATGGCTGTCAAAGTGAGAATACCCACCCCGCTTCAGAGGCTCACAGAGGGGAAAGAGGTTGTGGAAGCCTCAGCCGGCACTATTATTAGCATAGTAAAGGAACTTGATGCCACATATGCGGGGATAGCCGAGAGGATTTCCGAGGGCAGTAAGATTCGCCGCTTTGTTAACGTATATGTTAATGAGGAGGATATCCGGTTTCTGAGTGCCGAGGAGACTCCGGTTAAGGATGGTGATGAGGTCTCCATAGTGCCTGCAATAGCCGGAGGGTGCTGCCGCGGCCACGGAGCTTAACTATGAAAAGGCGTATAAAATTAACATTTCCCCCGGACCTTATAAAGGAGCCGATTGTTTTTACAGTAGCCAAACGCTTTGATATTACACCAAATATACGGAGGGCAAGGATTACCGAGACCGTGGGTGAAATGGTTCTTGAAATAGATGGTGCGGATGAGCTTATAGAGCAGGCGGTTGCCGCTCTGAGGGAAAAGGGTGTTGAGGTTGAGCTTGTGGAAGGAGACATTTTACAGTAAACTCACGGAGGATAAATGTCATTAGATGCAGACGGAGGTACTATGCCTGTAAAATCAACATGGAATGGACTAATTGAAAAATACAGGGAGTATCTGCCGGTTAGCGGGAAAACACCGGTTATCACACTTAATGAGGGAAACACTCCTCTAATACCGGCAAAAAACCTTTGTAAGAAAATAGGCCTTGAGGCTGATTTGTACTTTAAGTTTGACGGCCTTAATCCAACAGGTTCTTTTAAGGACAGGGGTATGACCGTTGCAATATCCAAAGCCGTGGAAGAGGGCTGCCGTGCCGTCATATGTGCTTCAACGGGCAACACATCCGCCTCCGCCGCAGCCTTTGCAGCAAGGGCAGGCATTAGTGCCATAGTGATTATCCCCGAGGGGAAAATAGCTATGGGCAAACTTGCTCAGGCTATTATTCACGGCTCCGTTGTGCTTCAGATTAAGGGAAACTTTGACGATGCACTCACTATAGTTAAAGACGTGGTTACAAAGTATCCTATAACGCTGGTTAATTCCATAAATCCGTACAGGCTGGAGGGCCAAAAAACTGCGGCTTTTGAGGTTTGCGACCAGATGTCGACAGCCCCCATGTATCACATCTTACCGGTAGGTAATGCAGGCAACATTACCGCCTACTGGAGAGGGTATAAGGAGTATAAAGCATCCGGCAAGATTAATTCTCTGCCCAGGATGATAGGGTTTCAGGCGGCAGGCGCCGCCCCTATAGTGCTGGGTAAGCCCATAGCAAAGCCGGAGACTCTGGCCTCAGCAATAAGGATTGGCAATCCGGCCAGTTGGCGGTATGCAATAGAGGCAAGGGACGAATCAGGCGGTCTCATTGACTCCGTCACGGATGAGGAAATACTGGAGGCATATGCGCTTGTGGCCAAAACAGAGGGAGTGTTCTGTGAACCAGCCTCCGCCGCAACCATTGCAGGAGTTATGAAACTAACCAGAGCAGGGTACTTTGAGCAGGGAGCATCCATCGTCTGCACTCTTACGGGAAACGGTCTTAAAGACCCGGATTCGGTATTTAAAGTGGCAAAAGACCCCCTCAAGGTGTGGTCTGATATGGCCTCTGTTGAGGAATATATTGAAAAGCTGTTATAGAGTTTTAACTTTGGAAATTATATCAATATGAAATATATAGTGCTGATAGGAGACGGGATGGCCGACAGGCCGATAGATTCCCTTGGTGGGCTTACGCCGCTTATGAAAGCGCATACGCCAAATATGGATATGCTTGCCGCAAGGGGTACGGTTGGCGGTGTTCAGACAGTGCCGGAGAGTCTGCCTCCAGGCTCTGATGTGGCTAATTTAAGTATTCTGGGTTATGACCCAAAACTCTACTACACGGGCAGGGCTCCGTTTGAGGCCCTCAGCATGGGCATTGACCTTGACCCGACCGATGTTGCCTACCGCTGTAATCTGGTTACATTAAAAACCGTAGAGGGGCAAATCATCATGGAAGACTACAGCTCCGGACACATAACAACTGAAGAGGGAAAGGCTCTCATTGGGGCGATGGCGGCATCCGTCACCTCTAAAGGGGATATCAAATTTTATCCAGGCATAAGCTACCGTCATCTTATGGTCTGGGAAAACGGACAAACTGACATTAACTGCACACCGCCTCATGATATAACCGGCAAACCGGTAGCAGATTTTTTGCCCTCAGGACAAAACGCCGATGTACTGCACAACCTTATGAATGCCTCGGTTGATATATTAAAGGCGCAAGAGGTAAATAAACGCAGAGTGGAAAACGGTAAAAGACCGGCCACAAGCATATGGCTTTGGGGGCAGGGAAAGCGTCCTGCCGTACCGCTTTTTAAGGAAAAATATAAACTAAACGGAGCGCTCATAAGCGCCGTTGACTTAACAAGAGGAATTGGTGTAGCAGCAGGTTTAAAAATAATCCAGGTGCCCGGTATAACCGGCTATCTGGATACCAATTATGAGGGCAAGGCCGCATACGGAGCTGAGGCTCTTAATGAGACCGACTTTGTTTATATCCACGTAGAGGCCCCGGATGAAGCAGGGCACACCGGGAATCTGGAAGATAAAATCCGTGCAATCGAGGATTTTGATAAATACATAGTTGGCGGTGTGTTGGATAAATTAAAAGACAAATTCGATTACAGGATATTAATAATGCCAGACCATGCAACCCCGATAAGCATAAAAACCCACAGCCGCGAGCCGGTGCCTTTTATTATTTATGACTCTACAAAGAAAATAGCCGGTCCGGTTAAAACCTACGATGAAAATATAACCACAACCCCGGGGACTATGTTTATATCCTCCGGGCACACGCTTATGGATTACTTTATCAACGGTTGTGTGTGCTACATTTAATGGAGGTACTGTAAAACCGATGGTGACACAATGTTAATAGTGCAGAAGTACGGAGGAACATCCGTAAAGAATAAGGAAAGAATCATGGCGGTGGCTGAGCGTGCCGTCAGAACAAAGCGTGAGGGTCATGACGTTGTGTTAATTGTCTCCGCCATGTCAGGGGAAACGGACAGACTGATAAACCTGGCACACGAGATAAACTCAGCCCCCTCAAGCCGTGACATGGACATGCTGCTCTCAAGCGGGGAACGCATAAGCGCCGCTCTGACAGCCATTGCTATAGAGTCACTGGGAGAGAGAGCCGTGTCGCTTTCAGGCAGACAGGTTGGCATTGTCACAACCGGTGAGCATACAAGGGCAAAGATAGAAAAAGTGGAGGCAGTGAGGGTTTTGGTGGCTCTTAAGGAAGGGCGAATACCTGTGATAGCGGGCTTTCAGGGCATTACCGACACAGGAGAGGATGTTACAACCCTGGGCCGCGGCGGCTCCGACCTTAGTGCCGTAGCAGTGGCCGCCGCTGTTAAGGCTGACCTTTGCGAAATATATACCGATGTTGACGGCGTTTATACGACTGACCCTAATGTTGTTAAAAATGCAAGGAAACTGGCCAAAATCTCATATGATGAAATGCTGGAACTGGCAAGCCTTGGCGCTAAGGTACTTCAGACAAGGTCCGTGGAATATGCAAAAAAATATGATGTGCCGGTAGTGGTGCGTTCAAGTTTTAATGAGGTGCCAGGCACTTTAGTAATAAAGGAGGACAGTGAGATGGAAAAGGTAGTGGTCTCCGGTGTGGCCTATGACAAAAACCAGGTTAAACTAACCATATGCGGAGTGCCGGAAAGACCGGGTATTGCTTCCACTCTGTTTACTGAAATAGCTGATGCGGGCATTGTAGTTGACATGATAGTGCAAAATATAAGCATAGACGGTAAATCCGCCGATATCTCTTTCACAGTGCCAAAGACGGACGCTAAAGCGGCAAAGATGTTGACGGAAAAGGTGGCCGGAGAGCTAAACGCTGCAGGGGTAGTGTTAAACGACAATATATCTAAGATTTCCATTATTGGCGCAGGGATGAGAACCCACTCGGGAGCTGCGGCAAAAATGTTTCAAACCCTCTCTTCAAACAATATAAACATCATGATGATAAGCACATCGGAGATAAAAATATCCTGTGTGATAGACGCTAAATACACGGAGCTTGCCGTCAGAGAACTCCACGACGCCTTTGAACTAGCTGGTGTATGAGAGATTCTTAAGGTAAGGACTCTGTATCCTGCAAAGGGAGCGCGCCGCCCTCCCTTTGAATTCCTCCCGCAAGGGAGCTCAGCCCTCTTGACCCCTTACGTCACTCTTACATCATAACCACATTTTCAACAAAATAATGAGCCGTTTGCGTATTGCCATACTGCATGACATATGTGGAAAATGCAGCAATGGCGCTTTTATCAGCAAGCTGTGACATTGTGATTTTTGCCCGTCCGCTTGAAATATAATACTCCGACACGGCATGGACATATTCAATTAACAGATTTCTCATATTGCTTTCGTCCAGCTTCCGGTTTAACTCATCCAACACCTGGGCTGTCACCTCCGTTGAGCCGACAATGAGGGCGATAATCTCTTTTAGTATTTTTATCGACTTTGGATCATAAACGGAAAAGTTAATCTCTTTAAGCTGCAACCCGCTCTCAACTATTTCATTTACCAGTATCCCTTTACAGAGGTCTAAAAACATAAGAAGTCCTTCGGATTTAAATATCTCAAAGCCGGTGTTTATATATTTCTCTATAAAGCACAGCCGTGAAGCTGTGTCTTTGTCCGCTATCAAAATTTCCGTAAAATCGCAACTACCCACGGCAGAGTGCCTCTCTATCCTGTTACACTCGTGCATGTTCCACTTGTCAAAAAAATCCTTACTGAGTCTGGCCTCCTGCTCTCCGGTGCTCCGCCCGCTCTCCTTTATGCTGACAACTCCCAAAGTGCTTAACCTGCCTGTTCTGTAATTTAAATCCCTGCCCTCTGCAATATCTGCATACCCGCAGTACTCTGTGATGGTTTCATCGTCAATAAGTATGAAAGTGCCGGTGTAATCGCCTAAAAGATTACTGGAATTGTCATAGAGATAATGCAGTATAACAGCATCAGTCAGGTCTATCTTACCATTTAAACCAAGGGCGTCAAAGATGCCTAAGTTGAGATTAATAGTTATTGTCCTCAGAGAGTGTTCTCAAAGCAAGTGTAACGGCATTTGCTAAAAATTCGGCGGCAACAATCATAGCGGTTTCATCAAAGTCAAACCGGCTGCTGTGGGCGCAACCGGCATGTTCACTGACACTGCTTTTTGCCCCGTAGCGGACAAAACAGCCCGGGATTTTTTCGGTAAAAAAAGCAAAATCCTCACCGCCCATAGAGGGGTTTGGATACTCCTCAATGTTTTCCCTGCCAACGGTCAACGCTGCAGCGGCTTTTGCTATATCATACATGCCGGGGTCATTGACCACAGATGGATACCCGCTGTGAATGTTTACCTGTATGCCGGCATTGTAAAAAGCCGAAAGACTCTCTGCAAGCAAATGTAACTTATTAAAAATCGTCTCACGAGTTGTACTGTCGATGGTTCTGATTGTGCCGTTAATAACAGCACTTTCCGCTATGGCGTTATTAACCGTGCCCCCTGCAATTTTACCTATAGTGACAACAGCAGGCATCAGGGGGTCAATCATTCTTGAAACTATGGTCTGCATCTGCATAACCATTTGGCAGGCTATCAGCACGGAATCAATCGCCTCCTGTGGTCTTGCCGCATGGCCGCCCCTGCCTGTTATTTCAACGCCAAAGCCGTTTGTAAAAGCCGTGTTTATGCCGGGCTTCATGGCGATCTCTCCGGTTTTGTAGTGCAAATCCAGATGGCCGCCAAAGACGGCGCTTACCCCGTTAAGCACTCCCGCCTCAACCATAGGCTTTGCCCCACCTGTGCCCTCCTCATCCGGTTGAAAAATAAACAGCACATTACCCGACGGAGGGTTTTCTTTTAACAGAGCCGCCGCCCCCAGCGCTATTGCTACATGCCCGTCATGCCCGCAGGCGTGCATTACCCCAGGCACACATGATGCAAACTCAAGTCCGGTTTCCTCAAATACCGGTAAGGCGTCCATGTCGGCTCTAACTGCTACAGTTTTAGCGCCCAGCTGTGTTGAGAGCCTTCCCAGCACACCGGTTATGGCCACACCACCGGTGTAATCAAGCCCCAGCTCCCGCAGCTTACTGCAAATAAGTGCGCTGGTTTCATATTCCTTAAAGCCCAGCTCAGGGGTTCTGTGAATTGTGCGCCTGATTGCCCGCATCCACTCAAACAGCTCTGTGCTTACTTTCATTTTTTTCTCAGCCTGCGTTTCAATGTTTTTAAAAAATATCTGATTTCATCGCTTCTAAACAAAAGTGCCGAACCAAAATAAACCGCCGAGCATATGGCTATAGCAGTAAAGAGAACCCCTGCTTTAATCATAGTGCCCTTTACAGTAAATCCTTCACACGCAGCCGTCAGAAAGTACCCAAACACCCCCATTATAACTGATGCTGCAAGGGTTTTTCCAAATGAAACCGCTATCCCTTTAAAGTCAACATCTGAAAGGCGTCTCTTCAACAAAAAAAACAACATTGAGAAATTAAACACTGAGGCCCCGGCATTTGCCAGTGCAAGCCCTGCATAACTAAAAGGTCCCATTAAAATCACACTCAGCAACACATTAAGACTCAGGGAAAAGGCGGCGGACTTAACCGGAGTTTTAGTATCCTGAAGGGAGTAAAAAGATGAGGTAAGCACCCTGACTCCCACCATTGCCCATATCCCCAGGGAGTAGCAAATGAGTGCCGTTGAGGTTCCTTTTACAGCCTCCCTGCCAAACTGTCCGTGTTCAAATAAAACCGACACTATCGGTCCGGAGAGGGCTATCAGGCCAATCATGGCAGGAACGGTTACGGCAAACAGGAGTTTAAGGGAAAAAGCAAAATCGCCGGCAAGCGCTGTAAAATCTTTTTTCACCGCATGTTCGGAAAGCGCCGGAAGGGCAGCCATGCCCACTGCCACACCAAACACCCCTACCGGAAACTGAATAAGTCTCATTGAATAGTATAAATAGGTTATGCTGCCCACAGGCAGAAACGAGGCCAAAATGGTGCTTATAAAAATGTTTACCTGTGAGACGGCGGTTCCCACTGTTGCCGGTAAGATCAGTTTGCCCATGTGTTTTAACCCGGGATGGTTAAAACCAAAGCTCGGTTTAAGGCTATACCGGCATTTAAAAAATGCCGGCAGCTGCCACAGCAATTGTACTACACCTCCAAGGGTAACACCGATGGCCACCGCCACGGCAGGTGATATTTTGATGGCCGCAAGGACTACAATTGCGGCTATTATTGCTATGTTAAACCAGGCTGAGGCAAGGGCGGGAATAAAAAAAACCTTTTTAGTGTTAAGTGCTCCCATCACAAGGGCGGCAAGACTTACACAGAGTAAAAAGGGAAACATTATCCGTGTAAGCATAACCGTGGCCTTAAACTTTTCCGTATTTTGCAAAAACCCGGGTGCTATGGCAGTCACAATCTGAGGTGCAAAGAAAGTTCCCAGAGCACAGAAAAGACCTATAAATATAATTACAAATGTAAAAGCCTTTCTAACCACCAGGGCGGCTTCAGCGTCTCCTTCCTTAGTCCTGATTTCAGTAAGAACCGGAATCAACCCTGAGGACATGGAGCCCTCGGCAAAGAGTTCACGAAGCAGGTTGGGGATTCTAAAGGCGACAAAAAAGGAGTCGGAAAGGTCTGTAGCTCCAAGCACTCTGGCAACAAGCATATCACGCACAAAGCCCAACACTCTGCTGATTAAGGTAGCCGCCGACATCGAAAATGCACTGCGGGCTATTTTACCTGATGATGAGAGCTCCGTAACTGCTGTTGTAATACCCTTGTCAGAGTGCTCTGGCAAAACCTATTACCGGCTGGAGGGCACTTTGTGTCTGTTGCACTGTTGTACCTGATTTGATGCTGTTAACTGTAAAATCAGCAAGAAGAGCCCTTAGCATATCTATCAGGTTTTCATTGTCCTGTTTCATAGACTCCAGAAAGTTCATATCCGTAAGAGACGGTTTAACGGGGGAGTCCTCCGGCAGACTTTGCTCTATGAGTTTCTTATATGAAAGTATGCTCTGGTTTGTAGCCATCCAGTAAAAAAACACAAAAACAAAATTATTATAGAACTTCATACTTTCCTCATCAAGCTGCAATGTTGACAGAGTTTCAGCTACATCCTCCCTGAGGTCTTTTTTGTATTGCTCCAAAGAGTATTTCACTTTACCCGAAAACACATCAAACGGTGTAAAATCCCAGTCCATAGCTGCTCTAATCTCCTCTTTCCTGTAAGTAGTAAAATTATCGGCTTAAATAGAGTATCTTTATTAAATTTAACATGTCAAGGGATTAATAATATCCCCAAATAAGGAATAATTTCTCTAAATAAGTAATAGAAAAAACAAATACTGATACTGTACAATACCACAGCTTTTAGATAGACATATTTTGGCACAGCAAATGCAAATAAAACACGGATGTTGCCGGGCATTACAGGGCAGCCGGAGAGATACCCTATATTAATATTATTTAGACGAAAGGAGGTGAAAAGGAAATGAAGAAAGCAATAGTGTTAGCACTCATCGTAGTTTTTGCTTTTGCAACAGTAGCAATGGCGGGATATGAAGACAAGTGCGCAAAATGCCACAATGGCAAAACAGCGGGCGACAAGGCAAAAATGTTGGAGAAGTTTAAAACAGCCGATGATTTTGTAAAGGCTGCTCAGGCCTCAGCAAGCCCTATGATGAAGTCTTTTAAAGACAAGGCTGACGAGCTTAAGGCAGCGGCGGCGGAAATGGGACTTAAATAAACAGTGTTAGTTGGCGGACCCTTGCACATGTACACATGAGGGATGACACCCCATCCCTTAGAATATTTGGGGAGTTTGAAAAAACTCCCCATTTTTTTTACGACTTTTACTTATCCCAGCAAGTAATGTATAATAGAGCTTCTTGTTATACATAGTTGCAAGTCGGAAGTAAACTAAGGCGGCTGTGAGAAAGCGGCGCCTACCCTTACAGGGGATTCCCCTTTAGGGGAGAGTACGCCCAGGGGCTTTTGACCAAGCCAACGAAGTTAGACGATTAAATGCAACTTGGCATTAAAAATTGAAGCGCACTGGAGGCCTGATGGAAAAAAGTAATTTCAGTTATTTGCTCAGGCGTCTGTATGAGGAGATTAAATCATCAGACGTGGATGAGGCGTATGAGACGTTTATGCTTATATTGGACCTAGTGTTTATAGATAAAAACGTTCCGAGATTTTTTCAGGAATTGCTTGATAAAAACACACTAAGGATGTTTGATGATATAAGTTTGGTTAAATTTAATCCCAAAACTACAATATGCAAAGAGGGTGACCATGACGACAAGATGTTTATAATAGTCAACGGGAAGGTACGCATATCCAAAAAGAAGGTTAAATCAAAGGGCCCTGTAATTCCTATACCTCCTGTTTTACTAAACCATCTGATTACCTCTATGCTTGCCGGCAGCACTAAGACGTTGTCCACTCTTTCTGTCGGTGATTTTTTTGGTGAGTCGGCGTTGTTTTCAGCAAAGCCTATGGCGGTCAGCGCCATTGCAGAGACTGAGGTAGAGGTTATGGTAATAACCGGTAAATCGCTCCAAAAGGCAATGAGTATAAAGCCTAATCTGCGCTCTTTGCTCAGGGAATATTACGTGTCAAGACTTGATTCCATGTTGGATTCCCTGCAAAAAGAACAGAGTATGGTTCAGTCGTGTGCCTTTGGGGCACTGATGGGGACGGTAATACCTGAAGAAGAAAGTACCTTTTCAGGCACTTCATCGATGTTAAAGGCTGATACAGGGACGGTGATGGATAATTTTCAGGGACAGTACTGTTTTACTCTGACACACAGCAGTCCTGTAGAGACAGGGCTGGAGAAAGTAAAAAAGCTCTATGCCGAGAACCGGAAAGCAGATGCCGCCTTGTTATATCTAACACTCTCACGTCTGTTTTTTGAAGACTTTGCAGCCATTGCCGCCAACTCATTTATCTTAAGAGTATTAAATAATCCTAAAATTAAAAATATAAAATTACTCTCTCCTGTCCTGGATAAAGCTCAGCTCTTATTGCAGATGAAATCCACTGAGACACAAAAAACTGATGAGACCGAATATCACATGAATTTCCTTGCGCTTTTTAATGATTTGCTGCAAAGAAAACTCGATAAGGCAAAACAGTTGAACTATGAGCGGGGCAAAACAATTGTAAAATACGGGGATAAGTCCGACTCCATATTTGTAATCAAAACCGGATCGGTTAAGGTTTATCCTTTGGGGGTTATGTCTGATGGTGAACAACAGCAAAGTAAGGTTATCACTATCGGTAAAGGGGAAATATTCGGGGAGTTTGCCTTTTTTACCAGAAAGCCCCGCTCCGCCACCATTATAGCTGACGAGGATACGTCACTTTATGAGTTAAAGAGGCCCCTTGTTATGGAAATGGTTAAAGAGTATCCTGAAGTCCTTTCATTTTTTCAGAAAACATATCAGACAGGAATCAAGAATCTGATTAAAGAGGCCGATGCCATTAAGGAGTATTACAAGAGTGATCTGTCTTTATAGCTATGGGCTGTGAGTTTTCCGGCGGATGAATTTCTATTAAAAGGGGTTTGGCAGGATGAAGTTAAAAGGTAAAAAAATAGCTTTTTTTAATGCACTTCCTCATCACGGCAGGTTTTTATTTCCGGTAGCGGAGTCGGCTCAGCGAGAAGGTGCAGAGATTTTGTTTTTTACTACCCTGGTTGATTATCCCTATGAGCTTGATGTTTTAAAGAGACATTTCAAGTGCAAATTTCTTGTTGAATATATCACTGAGGAGACTAAAGAGAAAATTACAAAAGCAAACAACCGTCTTCTTAGCGAGTGGATGAAGATTAATTTTACGTGGCATGGGTTTCGCCATTGGTCATTATTTCAACAGCACAGGTCGTTAACCAGAAATGTGGAGGATTATTTCTGTCTTGAGCAATTGATAATAAAGGAAAAACCAGATTTATTTATAACTTTGCATGAGATGAATCCCTGGGGTAAACAAATAGGGCATCTTGCAAAAAATTATGATATTCCATTTATAACCCTGCAGGAGGGTGATTACTACAATCCCATGATTAATTTTACAACCCACTCGGAGTACTCCATGATTAACCTTCTGTGGGGGCCGCATACGAGAAACACTCTTATCGGCCACAACTGCAGCTTTAATAAGCTTGCCATAATCGGCAATACCCACATAGATGAGGCTGTGAAAACATACACGACTCCGTCTTATGTGCGCAGAATAAAGGAGGAGCTGTCTATCCCCAAAGGAAAAAAGATTGTATCATTTCTTTTGAATATTTTCTGGGGGGCAACTGCAGAGAGAGCCGTGTGGGAGTCACTTATTACAGGTTTAAAGGATAGGGGGATATTTTGCATCTTTAAGTGGCACCCCCAGGTGACTTATGCCGCTTATGAGGATATCAAGGCAACAATATTGTCAATAATGCCTGATGCCGCCGTGATTTTCTCCTATGACCCTTATAAGGTGCTTGCCGTATCGGATTATTGTATTGTGATGGGTAAGACCACCCTTGGTGTGGAAGCACTGGCCTTTGGCAAGCCGCTGTTTGACCTCTATAACATAATTGACGGCGAGGAGTATTACAAAAACCTGGGTGTAGCTCAGACAGTATCTCCGGCCGGCAATTGGGAGGCATTGTTTAACACCATGAAAGACGGTGTGCCGGAGCAGATAAAAGAAACTGCCCAAAAGTACGTTGAAAATGTATTTTACCGCCTTGACGGTAAATCAACACACAGGGCGCTGCAGGTTGTTTCTTATATCTTTGAAGTACGTAAGGGTAGAGATGAAAAAAACAAAAAATTCACCACTTTTCAACATCAGTTTATCCCTGAAAAGGTATCCTTCATTGTGCCCTCGGGAAAGGAGCTTTTCCCGCTTCTTGCCTCTGTTAAATCCATAGTGGAAAATACCTCTTTTGCCAACTACGAAATAATCATTGCAGCAAATGATGTTGATATTAAAAACAGCATGGAAGGCGCCTTTGAAGGACTTAAGACGGTTCTAACCGAGTCAAACAATATTGCAGCGCTGTATAATAGCGGAGCAGGGCTAAGTGACGGGGAGTATCTTGTTTTTCTTATGCCCGGGGTGATTTACATAAAAGACGGCTCTTTGGTTAATTGTATTAAAAAGGCGGGCATAGCCGGTTTTTCTCTTTACAACCCTGACCTTACACCTTATAATCTGGGAACAGGCATAGATTTTAATTTCACTCCGTATTCGGTTACAAAGCAGGGGGAGCAGGTGTCCTTTATAAGTTCCATGCTCTTTGGGATAAGCCGCAGGGCGGTGGATACAATAGGAGGGTTTGATGAGGAGATCAGTTATTTTATTGTGGATGCCTGCTTGAGAGCAAATGAGCAGGGTTTTTCTTTTGAATATCTTACGGATTCGCTGGCTCTTGTGCTAAAGAGCCCCTCATTTATAACCCTCACCGACTTACGTTTTGATGCAGGACAGTGGAAAAGCCCCCTGAAATTCTTTGTTAAATGGTATAACAAGCTGCAAAA
Source organism: Nitrospirae bacterium YQR-1 (assembly GCA_039908095.1). Classification (NCBI taxonomy): domain Bacteria; kingdom Pseudomonadati; phylum Nitrospirota; species Nitrospirae bacterium YQR-1. The sequence goes on along the minus strand of JAMOBJ010000022.1, from coordinate 27,718 downwards.
AAACGACGATTACCTTGAGTTTGCTAAAGAAATGCTAAACGCTTAGGGACATTATTCCAATTCTAATACCAAGTTGTATTCAAAAGTAAACACAGGCGGCAACTTTGTATTAGGTGATATTACTGCTTTGGCGGCGCAGGGGCGTTTGCCCGTTGTTTGGCTATAATCATCTTTTTACATTTATTTAAATCTTCAATAAAACTCTTACCGCTCTGATAACGTTCTTCTGGTTTTTTGCCAAGTGTTTTATTAATAATCTGTGCAATGCAGTTAGGTATTCTTGGGTCTAATTCCTTAACAGATGCGGGTGCGGTGGTTGTAATATTATACATAAGTGTGGCAATGCTGTCGCCCTTAAAGGGTCTGTCACCGGTAAGGAGCTCGTAGAACACAACGCCTAAGGAGAATAAATCCGATCTACCATCCACCTTGCGGCCTGCTATCTGCTCCGGAGACATATAACTGGGAGTTCCCATGACCATTCCGGTCTGTGTGTTTGATGATTGCATAACACGGGCTATACCAAAGTCGGTTACACGTATCTCCTTATTTTCGAGCAGCATTATATTTGCCGGTTTTATATCCCTGTGGACAACACCATATGTGTGGGCATAATCGAGGGCATCGGCAACACCGGCCACTATTCTTAATACCTCACCAAAGGGCAGACGTGTAGCCGGTTGGCAAAAACCTGTGAGGTCCCCCCCGGACAGAAGCTCCATAGCCATATATGCTATGCCGTTGTCATCTCCTACATCATAGATTTTCACAATGTTAGGATGTGAAAGTTTGCCGGCGGCTTCCGCTTCTTTAAAAAACCGCTGCTTTATTTCATCTATCTGATCCTCATCTATCTCCTCGTACTTTAGAGTTTTTATTGCCATATCTCTGTTAATCTTAGGGTCTTTGCCCAGATACACAATCCCCATAGCGCCACGTCCAAGCTCTTTCAAAACCTCATACCGCCCCAGTGTTGGTTTTGTCTCGGCGCTTTCTATCATAAGTGTGGCATCTTTGCGCGTCGAGCCCAGTATGACCGTTTCGCTGGCTGTCTTAAGCCTTTTTATTTTCTCCTCTAAATCCTTATACTCCCCATCTCCCAGAATATGTTCATACACTGCAATAGCCTTATTAAACATCCGCTTTCTCTCAAAATCAAGGCCAAGATTATACAACAGCTCCTTTACCGATTCATCCTCCACCGGAGTCTTTCTGAACTTCTCAAATGCCATGTCCAGCATCCCCTGCCCCTGAAATGACAGTCCCAGCATCTTATTGGTCTCGATACTGTCTGCCGCCATCTCCTCGGTCTTCCGTTCGGTTAACAGAAACCGCTTTGACACTATCACGGCATAGCCGATAAAAAGCAGTATCATGGGATATGATACCTTAAGCCAATACCCATAGTATGAAAATAAAAATATCCCCGCTGCGCTTATTATTATAAATATAGCAATCGTTATCGCTGCACTTAAGCCGGCTCTTACATGGGGAATAACTACAGAAATGAAAATACCAAAAAGTACCAGTAACACTATCTCAAGATATTTAAACCACCCCGGCCTCACTATATGGTTGTTGTTTAGAATATTTTCAACCATATTTGCCGTTATCTCAACAGCAGGGAAATTGCTTTGAACAGGGGTTGATACTAAAGAACCGATACCGGGAGCTACCACACCTATTATCACTATTTTGTCCCTGAAATTGGCAGCGGTAACTTTATCGTTCATGAGATCTAAAAATGAGTAATACGGGAAAGTTTTATATTTTCCATTATAACTGATGAATACCTCGTTTTTGGCATCAATAGGAATTTTAATCTTATTAATCTGAAGTGACTTGCCAACTTTTGCATCCCTGATGTCGTAGTCCATGTATTTAAGGGCTAATTGCAGTGCAAATGATGGAAATAGCCGTTCTTTATAGTAAATAAGTATTGGTTCCTTTCTGACAACACCATCTCCTGAGGTCAGAACATTAATGTGCCCAAGAGCAGTGGCCTTAAAGGCAAACTCCTCAATAGGAGGCAGCACGCTAAGAGCAGAGTGATAGGTGTCCTTAAAGGATGCTTTGAAGGAGTTGGTTTCAAGAAATTCGGGGATTTTACCCTTTGACTCCGCTATGGTCTTCTCTAAGGAGAACATCATCGGCAGTACCACGTTTTTTGCTGCCCCTATGGCGTCGGAAAGAATGCCGTCGTTGTTAAGGTACTGTTCCGCATCAAGAAGGGAATTGTGGATGTCTATAATTTTCTTATCCTCAAGGGCTTTAGGGTCAGCCTCTATTTTTTGTCTTATCTCCCGTATGGCAACCAGGCCATCACTTGATTCACTTTCAGAATACAGCACGCTAAGCCCTGTCACCTTTACCCCATATTCACGGAGTTTAGTAACAGCCTCTGAAATAAAGGTCCTGGGCCACGGCCAGCGCCCCAGTCTCTCTATGCTGTCCTGGTCTATGCCGACTATTATTACCTTAGCGGAGTTTAACTTCTTTTGCCTAAATGTGCTCCTGAAATCGTAGGATTTAAACTCTGCGGCCATGAAAGGACTCCACTCCGTTAGATAAATCACAATGAAGATAAAAGTTATAATAATACCGATTACCCAATCCGGGATTTTAGACGGAGATATTTTAAGCTGCCTGCCCATAATGCACAGTATTATACACAATTTTTATTAACTATATCAAGTACCCGAAAACCGTTACTTATTCCAATTCTAATTCAAAAGTAACCGCAGGCGGCAAGGAATAAGCGACTCCTGTGTTTACTTCTGACTGCAACTTGGCATGAGATACAAAGTAGAGTGGATGGCTTATAGTGTCAGAGATTTGTTATTATATATTAATTAGCAGGCGATGTCCTATTTCCGGCGGCAGATATTTGTTGAAAATGAAGCAATAGTTATGACAACGACAACACTATAATATAAGGATTAGTTCTAATGGTAACAGTAGAGCAGTTTTTCAGAGACAGCATGGACCACGTGTTTCTCGTCTATGGGTTAGCATTTGTAGGTATGGGTATTGCTATATCAGTACAGCCCAAAAGTAATGGGCAGTTTAAGCTGACACAAGTTCTCCGGCTTTTGTCTTTATTTGCTTTACTGCACGGCCTCAACGAGTGGGTTGATATGTTGCTGCTGACACATTCTTATACGGCTTTAAAATTAGCGGGTATTGTTTTATTGGCTTCTTCATTTTGTTTTTTATTTGAGTTTGGCCGAAAGACGCTGAGAATATGTAGAAATGAATCTGTAGCAAAATATTCACAGTATTTGAAATGGTGGTTAATGCCGGTACTGTTGACAATAATCATAATTGTCTCATTTAAATCAGAGGCTCCTATCAAAACTGGAGCTGCATTGTCGAGATACTTTTTAGCTCTTCCAGGTTCTGTGTTAACTGCTGTTGCCTTAAGAATGTACTCTAAAGAGACTGATATAATAAAAAAAGCAAATGTTGAGATATATTTTCTAATTGCTGCAATCTCTTTTGTAATGTATGGTGTTTTAGCAGGAATAATTGTCCCAAAGGGTGCTTTCTTTCCCGCTGACATCCTTAATACCGATAGTTTTTTATCTTATGTCAAAATCCCTGTTCAACTATTCAGAGCTGTTGTTGCCATTGTTATAGCTTTTTCAATGGTAGGTGTAATTAAACTGTTTAATTATGAATCAAGAACAAAGCTGCAAGAAATCATACAGCAATTACGCCGGAAAGAGGAGGAAATAAGCACAATAAACATGAACTTACAAAGGAGAGTTGAGGAGGAGGTTGCTAAAAACCGCGCCATGGACCAGCTAATGTATGAGCAATCCCGCCATCTGTCAATGGCTGAATTACTTGTGAATATATCTCACCACTGGAGGCAGCCACTATGTGCAGCCGGACTATTAATTCAGGACATTAAAGAAGCATGCCTGCAAAATGAATTAGACGAGATATGTATAGAAAGTAATATAGAAAATGCCATGTCTGAACTAAATAAGTTATCAGAGACGATAGATAATTTCAGAAGTTTTTATGTATGCGAGAAAGAGCGCACTGAATTTAACATAGCAGATAAGATAAACAAAGCGGTAGAGCTTATTTTAGGGAACATAGAGAATAAAGGTGTTATTATTGACAAAGAGCTGGACTATGGTTTGACGGTAAACGGTTCTCCGGCTGAGTTTGCCAATGTGATTTTAAATGTTTTGACAAACGCAAAGGATAAGTTTGAAAAAAATGATATTGCAGATGGAACTATCAGGATAAAGTTATACAAGGAAGATACTACCGGCAGGATAATAATAACAATTGCAGACAACGGAAACCCAATTCCTGAAAATATAATAAACAAAGTATTTGAACCATACTTTACAACTAAAGACATGCAGCGTGGCACAGGGATGGGGTTATATATGGCAAAGATAATAATAGAGAAAAACATGAAAGGCAGTATATCGTTGACAAACATAGATGGTTGGTGTGTGTTAAGAATAGAGATATGACACAGCTGCCGGAAAACTGTTATTTTTTTAGAAAAAAACTATTAAGCGGCTGTATTTCAGAAAGATACAGGATTGGGAAAAACATAATTATAGTGTTATAAGTACTGGTTTTTTTTATAAATGAGACTGTATAATTTGCATAATCAGCAAAAGAACTTACATGGAGGGAAAACATATGACTTTATTCAGGGATTTACTGAGGATATCGTCCCAATTTGTGGAAAAGCAGAAGGGGTATTGGGATAATAATGCATGGCTTAACCTTCTAAAAGACGCTCAGGAAAAGGGAGTGCAGTTAACCGGTGATATGCAGGCATATCTTGGCACCATAGTGGAAGCGATGAAGAGGATTTATGAGACGGCTTCAATTAAGCAGGGGCTGGGGAAAAGCTTGGCCGAGGTTACAAAAGTAACTTATGAACAGACAGTAAGCTTTATAGAACAGACAAAGGGCAAGTGGGACCATGCGGGCTGGGAAAAATTTGTAAAAGATGTACAACAAAAGGGAATAGCTTTAACGGAAGAGAGCAGAGCCTATTTAGGCGAGCTGTTAGAGGCGGCCAGGAAGTTTTATATTACTTTACCGGCTAAAGGAGTGCCGGAGATGACCGAAATTACCCCTGCAGCTGAGAAAAAAGCAACGGAAAGCGCTCCGGCGTCAGTTGAAGAACCAACGACGGTTGAAAACCCTAAAACGGCGGAGACTGTATCGAAACCGGATATGGAGGTGGCGGTTAAAAAGACGGCAGCAGCTGATAAGCCAAAAAAAGCGGCGATAGATAAACCTAAAAGGGCAGCTAAAACAACTACCACCAAATCCACAGGCAGAAAGAAAACAGAAAAGTAAACTGCTCTGAAAAAGAGACTTGATGTATTAGTTGTTGAAAGGGGCCTTGTAAGTTCAAGGACCGAGGCGCAGGCACTTATAATGTCAGGGGCGGTTGTTGTAAACTCTGTAGTGGTTAATAAAGCCGGTACACTTGTGGAGGAAACCGCTGGTATTGCCATAAAAGTGGATATCTGTCCTTTTATAAGCCGTGGTGGTTTAAAACTTGATTACGCACTTTCAAACTTTGGCATTGACGTTTTCGGCAAAACTGCTCTTGACATCGGGGCCTCCACAGGGGGCTTTACAGACTGTCTGTTGCAAAGAGGGGCCGGACGTGTGTATGCAGTGGATGTTGGGTATGGGCAGTTTGACTGGAAACTGCGCTCTGATGAGCGGGTTGTTGTTTTTGAGCGAACCAATATAAGATATTTTGACAGGGATTCCATAAAAGACGATATTGACATTGTGGTGATAGACGTCTCCTTTATTTCACTTAAACTTGTAATAGGTAAGGCGCTGGAGTTTTTGGCGCCTTTGGGCTCTGAGCCTCCTCCGGCCTCAGGGCAGATTGTAGCGCTGATAAAACCCCAGTTTGAGGTAGGCAAGGGGGAGGTTGAAAAGGGCGGCGTTATCAGGACGGCGGAAAAAAGAGACAGGGTTGTCGCAGAAATTAGTGAATTCTTTCAAAGTTTAAATTTAACGGTTTGCGGCATATGCGCAAGCCCAATTAAGGGCAATAAGGGAAATATTGAGTACTTTATTTACGCTACAGCCAAGCATTAATAACTCTCTACTCTACAATAACCATACTTTACTGGAACATCCGTTAAAACCCAAACTTAAATTAAATTTGTTTCTTTTTTTTCAAAAAGTAAAGGGATATCGCTTTCTTTGATACGAATTGCCGTCCCATGATTTCTAATATGATTACTTTCCTTAAGGTGCATTCTTATGTCAATGCACACGGTAGAATCCTCAAGTGCTTTTATAAAGCTCTTAGCAGTTGGTTCTATAAGAAGATAGGCCTCATTAAAGTGAAACTCCTCGATTTTGCTTTCACCGGCTCTTGAATCGGCTGTAACAAATAACACTTTGCCCAATTTACTTATTAGTTTGCTTATTAGATTATAAATATCCCAGGTGGCAATTATATTATTGCTGTTATGTACTAAATTTAGTTGATGGTTATTTCTATCAATTTGAATTGACAAACCCTGAGAATTTTGTGTTTTCGACCATACAGTACAATAAAGCGACTTCCTTCCGGTTTCATCTATGTAACCATAATTTTCAACAACCAACTTTTGAGGTATTTGCCATACCCCCTTATTAAACGTAAATAGTGTTATTAACGACGATGAATTTCGTCTTGTTGCTTTCAGTTCAACCCTTCCGCCAAGGTCTGGAACTGAAATGTTTGTTTCACTTAATCCTAACCTCGTTTCTAATGTATAACCTATACCGGTAGAACCACCTCTTAATGAAGGGATAAAACCCTGGTCTTTAAGATTTTTCAATCTACTTATTATTTCTACAAGCGTCATTTAATTCGTTTGCAAACCACGATATACTCGTATTTCATCGTAGGTGCTTTTACTCCGGTCACATTTGTAGGCGAATTTTGAGAAGGCATTCTTTTATTTCCAATTAAACGTGCACGTGTCTCTATATGGTTAAACCCAAGCGACCCTAACATTTCTGCACATATGACGTCAGTTGGCAATTGAGTGCCCTTAACTGTTCTATTGCCAACTACAAATACAATGTAACCGCCTTTTTTTATTTTTAGAGTAAGTTTTTTCATACATTGAAACAAATCGTAATAAAACGAAAAAACGTGCATTGCTCTTTTTGAATCTTTCTGTGAAATAACATTTATTAAGGTGTACAGTGTGTGAGAAGAAACTTCGTTATTTATGGCAATTGGTTTGCTTCCCAAAGATCTTTTATCTGAATCATATGGAAGATTTAGCCATTGAAGAGACAGCCTTGAGAACTGTCCGTAAGCCACTGTGGTTTGAGAATCGCCGTAGGGCGGGGAGGTAATTAGAAGTGAAATACTGTTATCGTCTAAAGGAATATCATCTATAAGAGTATTTACTAATTGAATATTTGGTTTATGATTAATTCTGTTTAATATATAATAATCATTAAGAGATTTTATATTTTTTAATGATTTAGTTGAAAATAATTCAAGGGTTTCAATGTTACAGGGATTTTTGCGTCTAACCAGTTTAAATTCATTAGGTTTTGTTTGTGACACAGCCCTGATAGTTTCAGATAATGTTATCTTATAAAATCGTTGAATATCTTCATTGCCGATATTCTCGATGGAAGTTATTATTTTAGAAATAGAGACAATTCTCTCTTTTGAAAACCAAAAATCAATATTGGGAAATACAGGTGGGTTTGGGGTAATGTTATCGTATTGCCTGATAATTCGCAGAAGCACATTCATTAAAATTTCTTTTTTTATAGGGGTGGTTCTAACCATCGCTATTAAAGTTGCAAGGGGATTGATATCGAAACCTGTAAACTTACGATCTAAAGAGCAGGCTTCAACAGCAGAGACACCGGAGCCCATAAATGGATCTAATACGTAATCATCCACTTTGGAGTAGCTTTCAATCAGTTGCCTTACCAGATGAGGATGAAACATTGCAGGGTACGCATGGATTGCATTTACCCCCTCGCTTGCCCTGATACCACTAAAATCCAATGCTTCATCCCTAACAAAGTCGTTGTCTATAGTGCTGTACAGCTCCGGTAGATAGTTCATATTATAATAATATAACACGTACAGATAATTTATACCAAATTCATCCGCCGGTAAGGGCTTGCTAAAAAGAAATCTGTAATCTCTTTAGTAAGAAACTTTAAGCCGATACTGTCACAATCACAGACAAAAACGGGGGTCGAGGGGAATCATTCCCCTTGCAAGCAGGGGTTTAAGGGGAAGGACGGAGTCCGTCCCCTTATTAATTTCCCTTTTTGATTGCTGCTTTGTTCTACTCCACGTATAACTCCATACAAACTCCGTTTTCCGAATATGCCTGGGTGCCTGCCGGCACTACCTCTTTAACCCACAGGGCTGCCTTTGACGGGTGTGTTTTAAATTGAAGGGTGTCGTTTGTTGCCCACGTGCCGCTCCAGGCATTAGAGGGTACTGAAAAGTACTTCTTGCCGACGTTTGCATTATTTGGCGTAAACGTACTGTTTATGCTGCCGCTGCCTACACTTCCGGTGTATGTTCCCGAGCACGTAAAGGCTGTGGAGGAGGTGAAAGTAAAAGTCCAGGTATCTTCAATCGTTCCCTCGTTATCGAGAGTCACCTTGGTTTCATCAAATGCACCGGAGCCGCTTATTGATTTATTATCGAGAGATGTTTTTATATCCCCCGGAGAAAGCGCCACGGCACAGTACGTGCCCGATGTGCTATAACTGTTAGCTGTCTGTTCTTTGGTTTTAACTGTAAGCACATTTGCGCCCCAGCTCCAGCTCTGCTCAGTATAATTCATGGTTACTGATGTGCCGTTGTCCGGTGCCGTCGAAAATGTTAACGACAATGCCCCGGCATTTGTGATACTCCCTGAGCTTATATATGTCCCCGTGATAGTCCCTGAGCTATTGGCGGTGGCCGTGTACTGCACAGAGCCGACATAATACTTTATCTGTACGGTAGATTGCTTAACAGGGGTATGAGTCGCCGTGTTGGTAAACACAGTTGTTGAACCATCACCGGTGCCAACGACTTCATCTGTATAGCTGTTATTTTGAGATGTTACATACTCAAGATTACCGTTGCTGTTGTAACTAAAAACTTTACTGCCGCCCAGGTATGTGCCATAGGGGTACATGTCCTCATCCTCGGAGCTTGACGGTGTTTGTTTTATCCACTTGGAGCCGTTGTAATAGACGGAGTCAAAGGCTTTAACACCTGAGTCCATTGTCTGAGAGGTTAAAAAGTGGCTGTTTATCACGATTACCTGATTGTTGTCAATATAGAAATCGTTATTTTCAAATAGTATAGAAATCTGACTGTCACCGGCGGTTATGGCTGAGTTAAGAGCCCCTCCCCCTGCCCAGTTGTAGGTGGAGTCCAGGTCGTTTTGTGTGTCGGTTTGAGTACCTGCCGCTATATAAAATCTGTCTCCGGCCGGTGAGGGGAAAATTAAGTAAGAAAGTACAGAGGCCGCCGTCTCTCCACTGCTGTTTTTGTTCCACAAAAACAGTTTTCTGTACCTGGTTTTTCCGTTAATCCGCTCCGGTCTTGTCACACGAGGAAACAGGTTGTGCTTTAACCGGTTTGTTATGCTGCTGTATCCGGCACGTCCCCCATTGCCCGATGTGTCGGTTACAGTTGCCGATTTAACGTATGATATGTCACTTCTTGTTACGCTCATTTATCCCTCCTGATACTAAGCCGCATTCTATCGCCTAACTTTGTTGGCATCGTCAAAAGCTCCTCACCGTACTAAAAGTACGCCTACGTCTCTTTCTCCTTGCCGCCTCGTTATCCTTCAGACTGCAACTTAGTATGATCTGTCATTCCCAACTTGATTGGGAATCCAGCCTTTTATTTATTTGTTGTCATTATATTTTCCAAACTCAAAGAACCCTTACCGCAGCCTCCGCAACCCTTTTTTGCTGCCGGAGGTCTTCCCTCAAACTCCCTTATCGGTACACCGTAAAATCCTCGCGGCATCCCAATAAAAGTCTTCTTTTCAATGTTGAAAATGCTTGAGAGCGACACCGGATGAAGTTCTGCAACGCCGGGGGCCGCCGGCCCCAATACGCCGGGGGTCGCTGACCCCTCAAATAATATTTGAAGCGCTATTACCGGTTTAAAATTGACATCATCATTATAAACTATGCTTATTGTTGCCATACGTCTTGCATCATAGTACTCAAGCACACCGATAGCATTTATTTCTGTATCTATCGGCATAAGCTGCAATCTCTGGCGTGGCGGAAATAGCGCATCCCCTATGCTGAGCATTTCAGAAAATGGAAATGGCCCTTCTTTAAAACAAAAGGATATGCTCTCAACCACATCTGTTAATACACCCTCTGTTTCCTTTCTTACGATAGTTACCTGTGCAGCTTTATGCGTGTCATAATAGGTGATTACTTTGCTTTCGTCATCATTATTCGTTTTTTGTTTCCTCATTCCTGCTCAACCTCCATAAGCTTAATCGTACCGTAGAAGTAGTCATAGTCATCATAGCCGGACATGTTTGTAACAGGCGTGAAGTCCAAAACAGGGGCATCTTCCTGACGAAACCGCACAGTATAGGTATCATTGTTAAATTGCAGCTCATAAGTCTCCCCTGAGGCGCCCGCCATAGCAACAAGGGTTCTTAAATCCTCATAAGTGATCCAGCCGTAATCAGTATCACCGGTTAAGTCTATACTACGTCCTGTTACCTCACCTCCGTAGATGACCAATCCTCCGCTTAGAGTTTTCTCAACAGTCTCAGACACCCCTGACCATTCAAAGCGGTTTGGCCATGTAAGATCGTTTGATAGAACAACATCACCTAATTTTATCATTGATATTAAACCTCTCTTATTATGTTTATACAATTATCAACATTTATGATTCGTTTTTATGTAAAATCTGATAAAACCATGAAGCAGTAAATGAAAATTCATGAAATAATTTTATTGCCGGAGTAAATTAAAGTTTTAGATGTAATGTGCCGATACAACAACTAAGTGCTTTTAATGAGATTTACAATTGAACAAGGGGGTATAGCGCAATGGAGATAAGCGGAGGGAATAATTTAGGTTCACTGGATACACAGCAAGGGGTACTGATGGCTAAAAAGGCATTAGATCAGATGAAAATTCAGGGGGAAATGGCCATAAAATTAGTGCAAAGTGCCGGAGAGGCAGGGCAAAGCGGAGCACAAAGCCCACAGAATCCGGCAGGTACCGGTACAAGGATTGATTTAAGCGTTTAGCGATAAGCCGGTTTCCGTATATTACTGCAATATAGCCTCCTCACTGGGCAAACAGGCAATAAAACACCTAAGGGCCGGGACAGACACTGCTCCGGCCTGATGTTTTCGTGTTGTTGACACCTTGCCGCAATTTTTGTTAGATTATATATACTGTGTAAATATATGCAGGGGGAGAGTGTATTTTGGTAACAATATGCCTTGCCAACCATAAGGGTGGTACAGGGAAGACGTCATTGTGTATAAATCTGGGGACTTATTTTGCAAGGAAAAAGCTGAAGGTCCTCCTTGTTGATATGGACCCGCAGGGGCACGTTGCCCCGGGCATAGGTGTAGATGTGGGATATAATGACCGTTCAATGGCGGATATTCTCTCATTTCAGGAAGACATTGCAACCGTAATACAGAGGACACCGATAAAGAATCTCGATATTGCTCCTGCCAACATACGGTTAAGCCTTGTCAATGAGACACTCTACAATTCTTTTAAACGGGAACGCCGTCTTATGAAATCCATGGAATCCCTTTACAAAAACAAAACCTACAACCTGATTATTATAGACTGCCCGCCATCACTGGGGCCTCTTGTTGAAAACACCCTGATGGTGGTGGATTATTGCCTTATTCCGTGTGAGCCCTCAAGCCGCTCCATAGACGGGCTGGCCGATTTTATACTAAAAATGAAAGAGGTACGGGAAGGTGCTCTTGACGATAACTGGAACATAGTGTTATCAAGAGTAAAGAAGGCGGCAAGGCTGACAAATGAGGTTATAGAGGAAAAACTCTCAGATTATAAGGATAGGATATTGAAAACAAAAATATATGAGCGGGAATCAATCAATCAGGCTCAGATAGCCGGAATTCCGGTATTTGATTTTCCACGCGGAGCACAGGCCTCAGAGAATTTCACTAAATTTGGGAAGGAAGTTTCAATTCAGTGCCGAATAAAATAAAAGAGCTCATGATCGAAGGCAGTTCACGCCTTAAAAAACAAAAGAAAAAAACAGAACATTTTAAAGCTGCAAAATCCGGCGGGAAAAAGCCGGAGGTTTTTTCAGATGCGCCCGCTAAAAAAGAACCACTCAGTAGTAAAAGTCTCACCGGTGAAAATGCAGACACGGTCAAAAAGGCTGTTACTGAGGAAAATGAGGAACTGCCGGTAAATGTGATTACTGATTCTGCAAGTTTGGATGAACTGAATGATTTTTTCCGTTACACTAAACCGGATGAGCCTCTGGTAACAGATTTTATTTCCGCCGCAGAGCAGGAGCACTCTGATGAGTTTATAGCAAGAAACATAACTCCTCAGATGAGGGAAAGCCTTGATTTTATCCTGAAATCAAATATAAGCCTTGAGTGTCTTAAAGTTATCGAACAGATATCCAGTGAGAACAAAAACTTTGTTCCTTTTTTAAAAAAAATGGACAAGTACGGCCTTACCAAAATTTGTGAAATAACAGATGATGATGATTATGTAATAACTACAAAAATGAGAATAATCGCACTTTTAAATAAAATAAGTAAAAACGAAATAATCCACAAACTCCTAAGAAGAACCGGAGCCCTCATAGAAGCCCTGAAACGGCTGAAAGAACTTCTCTTTGTCAATATGTAAAGTGGTTGCATTTAAGTTCAATGCAGTATAACTTCACAATCGATGCGGGGGATACAGGACGCAGGGTTGATCTTTTTTTAGTAGAGAAAACAGGGCTGACCCGCTCAAAAATCAGTAAACTTACCTCACAGGAGGCTGTCAGAGTAAACGGGGCAGCGGTAAAGTGTGGATACCGGTTGATGGCTGCGGAGTGTGTGACGGTTATCGATGAGGAGTGCGCAGAATGTGACAAGCTGACTGCTGAAGAGACAGATATAAAAATTCTTTGGCAGGATGCTTATCTCGTTGTAGTGGACAAACCGCCTGGTATGCCTATGTATCCCGGGGCCGGGCACAGTGGCGGGACGCTTATGAATGCTCTTGCAGCAGGGGTTCAGAGCCGGGCAACGGTGGGTGCTCCACTTAGGCCCGGCGTGGTGCACAGGATAGATAAGGACACCTCAGGGCTGGTTGTCGTTGCTCTGGATGACCCCACATATTACATCCTGGTGGAGCAATTTAAAAACAAAGAAGTCAAGCGTTCCTATAAGGCTTTGATTTATGGCAAATTCAAGGAAAATTCCGGTGTTGTGACACTCCCTGTGGGGCGCTCAACAACAGACAGAAAGAAGATGTCAACAAAGTCGAGGTGGCCTAAGGAGGCGGTAACAAACTGGAAAGTTCTGCGGGAATTTGCAGGGGCTACACTTATAGAGGCACGTCTTCAGACCGGAAGAACGCACCAGATTCGGGTACACTTTTCAGCACTGGGGCATCCGGTTATGGGAGACGGCTGTTACGGCAAAAAGGACTCTATTGAGATACGAGGGGTAAGAGTTAAGATACCACGGCAGATGCTTCACGCAGCAGAGCTTGGGTTTATTCACCCTGCCACGGGTAAACTGCTTGAGTTTGAAAGTGAAGTACCAGAGGATATGGCCGGGATACTGGACTTGCTTGGGAGGTGAGTTTAAAATGTTACGGTTTGAAATTTAAAAAATTTTTACCGTATAATTAGAGATAAAGATGGCGATAACTAATTTTAATACATCAAACCAGACGTTTCGGAAACTAATGGGAAACGGGCTCAGCTATAGCGTGCCGATGTTTCAGAGGGACTATTCATGGACGGAAGTGGAGTGGGATGATCTGTGGCAGGATATAGTGGGAATGATAGAACCAGGAGGGGAGCAAGGCCACTACATGGGCTACCTTGTGCTACAATCTGAGGATGAAAGAAACTACAACATAATAGACGGCCAGCAACGGATGACCACATTGAGCTTAATTGTTCTGGCAGTGCTCAATAATCTAAAGAAACTCATTAATAAAAATATCAATGCCGATGATAATGGCCGCAGAATTGAGGAATTAAGAAAAACCTATATTGGATACTTAGACCCTGTAACACTGGTTGCGAAATCTAAATTGAAACTCAATCGCCACAATGATACGTTTTATCAAACCTATCTTGTGCCTCTTGATAAAATGCCAAGACGTGGCATAAAGACATCTGAACATTTACTTCGTAAAGGTTTCGAGTGGTTTGACAAACAAATTAGCGACCGGTTCGACAAGATTATAGACGGTGCAGAACTTGCCCGTTTTATAGATGTAATAGCAGACCGTCTTTTTTTTACAGTCATTTCAGTAAATGATGAGTTAAATGCGTTCAAAGTTTTTGAAACACTAAATGCACGAGGTGTGCGTTTATCTGCTACCGATTTGCTGAAAAACTATCTTTTTTCAGTGGTTTTCAATGCTGGCAGCCATGACAACGAAATGAAGAGCATGGAAGATCGTTGGGAGATTATTACAGAAAAACTTGGTAGCGAAAGCATTCCAGACTTTCTCCGGACTTTCTGGAACAGCCATAACCCCCTAACCCGCCATTCAGAACTTTTTAAAACTATTAGAAAAAGCGTCAACAATAAAGCGGATGCATTCAATTTAGTACGAGCAATGGATCAGAAATCAGATGTTTACATTGCCCTAAGTGATCCAAACAATTCCATATGGACAGAGCAGCAAAGCCGATATATTAACCTGCTGAGAATGTTTAATATCAAACAGCCCTATTCCCTGCTGTTAGCCTCAAAAGAAGTTTTAAACGATGATGAGTTTACCGGAGTTCTCAGAGCGTGCGTGATAGCCTCATTTCGTTATAATGTAATAGGCAACCTTGCCGCTAATGAACAGGAACGAGTGTATAATGCTATGGCGGAAAAGATTGCAAAAGGACAGTTGCAAAACATTAACGACATTATCCGCTCGCTGCGCTCCGTTTACCCTTCAGACGAGCAATTTATAGCGGCTTTTTCAGAAAAACAATTTCGCACGACAAACTCCCGAAATCTGCAGGTAATTCGCTACATCCTGTTTCAAATTGAGCAGCACGTCTCAAACATTGCTTATGATTACAACAGCGATAAGTATAACATCGAGCATGTTCTTCCTCAAAATCCTGAGGCAAACTGGCCTGATTTCAACGACAAGCAAGTTGACAGTTACCTCTACAGGATTGGTAATATGACTATTTTGGCAGCAGGGTCAAATCGTGATCTCGGCAATAAATCATACCAACAAAAGAGGATAACCTACGAGCAGAGCGAATTTGAAATTACCAAAGGAATTGCTTCAGAGCATCAACAGTGGTCGCCTGAACGCATAATTTCCCGGCAAAAATGGCTTGCAAAGCAGGCAACGGCAATTTGGCGGATTGAAGAGCTATCCCACAGGTAGTGTACAGAGTTATCCCAAGTTGCAGTGGAGGCTTCTACCCCGACTGTGCGGACTCTTCCCTTTCCTCTTCCATTGTTCTGAAAATTTCAACAAGTGACACAAACAGCACAAGCACAAGCGGGCCCATAATTATTCCAACCATTCCAAAAACCTTTAGCCCGCCGATAACAGTAAAAAACACAATCAAAAATGGTACATTCGTCCTACCGCTCACTATCACAGGTCTTACAATGTTGTCAATCATACTAATGCCAAATACACCCGCAAGCAAAAGTATAAACCCGGCAGTGTAAGAGCCGTCTATGAAAAGTACAATATCCACCGCTCCCCACACTACTACCGCACCGCCCGGGATAAATGACATTAACACCGTAAATGCCCCTAGCAACACAGGGGCCTTAACACCAAGAAAATAAAAAACAAACCCTGCAACAAGCCCCTGGGAAAATGACACAGCCACGCCGCCGTATATGGCCGATATCACCATGTCCTTTATTTCCTTTGCCAGCTTTGCCCTGTGGTTTTCAGAAAAAGGCAGCAGCTTCATCAGCTTATTTATAAATTTCTGCCCGTCTATGAAAAAGAAAAATAACGTAAATACCATTATTATAAAATTCAAAATACCAATAAAAACATTCTTAACCCCATAGGTCAGATGCGGCATTATATTCTGTCCTATCCGTACTACGTTTTCATTAATCAGGGTTTTAATATCTAAATCACCGTTAGGGGGCTTTGCATGTAAATGACTCAGAAACCATGTCACAGCCCTGTAGGAAAATATGCGGGTTATGCTCTCGTAGTTAGTTTCGTTCAGATACTCAATAAGATGTTTAACTTCTTTTCCCATAAGCATAAACATGTAAAAAAACGGGCCTGCTATTATAAACACAATTATAAAAAGTGTTATCAGTGACGCCCCGGCTCTCCACTTAACAAATCTGCCGATTAGTAAAAAAAGCGGATAAAAAACTATTCCCAGCACCAGTGCCCAGGCAATGGCGGTAAGAAACGGCTCCATTATCTGGTAGCTCAAAAACCCAAAAACTAAAATCAGAGTAACAAGGGAAACTATGTAAAATCTGTTTGCCGGCACAAGGTTATAATATCATACCTGCCCTCTTTCCTGTAAAGACACCGTCTTTGACCGCCATCTCGCCGTTGACAAACACATAAGCAATTCCCGAGGGCGGTGTGTGCGGCGACTCATACGTAGCACCATCTTGTATTTCTTCAAGAGAGAAAACTACTAAATCGGCATATGCCCCCTCTTTGATAATCCCGCGTCCGGGAAGGTTGAACGTCCTTGCAGGCAGCAACGTCATCTTTCTTATTCCGTCCTCAAGCGGCATCAGAGCCTCATCCAAAACATACTTTTTAATGTATCTGGGGAAACTCCCAAAACCCCTTGGATGGGGCTTTCCCCCTCCGGTACTATCCAGTGATTTTAACGAGCTGTCTGAGCCGACCATACAGTTGGGAAGCTTAAGTATCTCCCTTAAGTTGTCCTCACTTAACGAAAAATATATCGCATCCACCTTTAACTGTTCCTCTATAAGGAGTGCTATAGTGAAATCAAGCGGTTGTTCCTGTTTTGACCGGGAAAGTTCCCCGATTGTCTTTCCTTCCATGTATTTGTTTTTTTCACTCTTTACGGAAGATACCATGACACTGTCCCAGTAAGACACATCAGATATCTGAGGGGATAAATCATCTCTTAAACGCTCTATATGCTGCCGGTTTTTAAGTCTTTTCAGTTCCGCCTCATCCCCGCCCTCATAAATCCATGGTGAAAGCACAGCATCCAGTGAAGTCTGAGAGGCGCTGTAGGGATAGCGGTCACAGGTGACTTTCAACCCTGCACTATTTGCCTTTCTTACAGTTGAGACAACCTCCCTGATTTTATGCCAATTGCGTTTTCCTGCGGTTTTAAGATGCGAGATGTGGATTTTTATCCCGGTGCGCCTTCCCACTTCAAGGGTTTCCTCTATTGACTCAACAACTCTGTCACCCTCGCTTCTCATGTGTGAGGTATAAACTATGTCTTTTAACCCGGAGCGTTTTATAATTTCGATAATCTCCCTGTTTTCAGAAAAAGCCCCTGGAAGGTAAATAAGCCCGGTTGACATCCCGCGGCTTCCAAAGGCGACCTGTTCTTTTAAACTTAGTGCCATAAGGTTAAGGTCATGGTCTTGTGGTTGACGGTTTTCATAACCCATCACGGAGGCCCTTATGTTACCATGCCCGGTAAGTGTGGCAAGATTAAGGCCGCGGGTAATCCCGGAAAGGGCAATATCATACTGAGCTTTAGTCTCCCAGCGTTTCTCTATCCCATTGGATACAAACTCTTTCTCCAGTTGCTTCTTAGCATCATTTAAAATAGGGGTGGCGGAAAAACCGCAGTTGCCGTTTACCTCTGTTGTGACACCCTGCAGGAGCTTGGACTGTGCTTCAGGGCAATGAAAAATACTGAAGTCCGAGTGGCTGTGGACGTCAATGAAACCTGGAGTCAGCACAAGATTTTCCGCCTCTATTGTGCTTACCCCGTTATCTGTAAAACTATCTGATATAAATGTTATCTTACCGTTTTCAACTCCAACTGACGCCTTAACGGCGGCAGCCCCCGTGCCGTCATAAACAACTGCATTTTTAATCACAAAACGGTCCATAGCCTTTCGTGTTTCCTCACTTTTCATTGTTGGTGAAATCCCTAAAGGGCTTTTGTGTCTCTGAAGATTCTCTCCGGTGTTGTTATAATCAGGATTAGTGTTGGAAGCAATAACGAGGCAGCCACACGGGTTTTATCCATCAGGCCGCCGTTTGTATTATGGCTGTTTTTTTCCTTAAATGATTTGACAAGGTGGTTTTTCAAAAGCGGTACCGCCTGCAGGGTAAGAGCCAGGATTTCCATAAAGTCATCAACAGGGATTTTAAGTTTCCTAAGCGGCAACAGTACTTTACACAATGTCTGCTGCAGTTGCACAGGTGTTACATAAATCATAAATAACTTAGCCCCGAATATCAGAAGAAACAGCCGTGAGGTTCTCAGGGCTGCAAGCTTAAGCCCCTCATCAGATATGTATATTCCTATAAAAGACGCCACAACACGGCCATCCGAAAACAGTGCATTACTAAGAAACGTTGCAGCAAGGAACAACCCTATCGGCAAAGCACCGGCTCTGATACTTTTTTGCCGGTGAAGCACACAGACTACAGCGGCAATTGCTGTTAACAGTGTAAAAACCATGAGGCCGGAAAATATAAAAAGGAACACTGTAAATGACAAATATAAAAAGAGTTTAAGAGAAGTGTTCATTTTAGTTATATCTCTTTTTGTTGAAGTTTATCTTTGCAAACTCAGGCGCTCCCGGCAGTGAGGTCAAATACTTGTTTATTCCGGCAGCCACGGATGCAGCTATTTCCTTTTTGTACTGGCCGGTTTTTAAGCGCTTTTCATCTTCTGAGTTTGTAAGGTATGAAATCTCAACAAGAGCTGAGGGCATGTTGGCCCCGACAAGCACATAAAACAACGCCTGCCGCACTCCGTTGTCCACAATATCCTTATGCTTTTTCTTCAGTTGCAAGTACATGGTTTTCTGTATGTAGTGGGCAAGCCTGAGGGACTCATCGCGTTTAGTTTCACGTGCCAGGGAGGCTAGGATAAGGCCCAGCTCGGATTGTACTTCCTTCATCCTTTTTACAGATATGGCGTTTTCACGTGCCGCTACTTTCATAGCCTCATCACTATTGGAAAAATTAAGAAAGTACGTTTCCAGACCGCGAACATTGGGCGAGTTGTTTGCATTACCATGGAGTGAGACAAACAAGTCAGCATTTTTACCATTAGCTATAGCGGCTCTTTCATCAAGGGATATGAAGGTATCGTCGTCACGTGTAAGGTAAACATCGTATAAATATTTATCTTTTAAAATGGCTGCCACCAGTTGCGATACCTCTAACACCACATCCTTTTCTTTAAGGCCGGTTAAACCTATTGCACCTGTGTCATGCCCTCCGTGTCCTGGATCTATTACTATCTTTTTACGGGCAAATAACTCACTCTCCACCTTTTTCTCTATCTCCCGCACTATTATATCGCCGTCTTTACCCTTGTGCCCCTTATCCTTTCCGGCTGTCTTTGATTTATCCTTATCCTGGTGTTTATTTCCAGCAGTCTTGTCTTTATTGCTGTCTTTGCGCCTCTCCACCACCTTTGCCTTCTCTTCCGCTTTGGCCTTTTCTTCAGCCTTTGCCTTTTCCTCGGCTTTTGCTTTCTCTTCCGCTTTAGCCTTTTCCTCAGCCTTTGCCTTTTCTTCCTCTTTAGCTTTTTCCTCAGCTTTTGCTTTCTCTTCCGCTTTAGCCTTTTCCTCGGCTTTTGCTTTCTCTTCCGCTTTAGCCTTTTCCTCAACCTTTGCCTTTTCTTCCTCTTTTGCTTTTTCCTCAGCTTTGGCTTTTTCCTTAATTAACTGCTGATTTTTCTCTTCACTGTCTGGTTTTGACTCAGCCGTCGGCGGTTCGGTTTTTTCAGTGGAAGCAAATATGTCAACTACTATTCTGTTTGGGTCAGTTAATATAAACGTCCTGTGGGTTCCATAGTTGTCAAGATCAAAGACGATTCTTACCGTGGTTGGCGCAAACTGCCCTATTCGAACCTTCCTCAGGACGGTGTTAAATACATCTTTAGATTTTGTTGATGATGCTCTTACGACGGCCTCCTGGAGGTCAAAATAAATCTTCTTAGACTCAGGTATTGCTCCCTCTTTAAAAACAGGATTGCCGGTAAGGTCTATAACTATACGAGTGTAGTCTTTTGAGGAAAAAACCCTGATATCTTTAATTTCATTTTTAACCTTAGCAGATGCTTCAGTAAGAAACTGTACCAACAGTAAACAAATAATAATTAATGGTACGACCTTTAAATGCCGCATCCTCAAATAGCCTTTACCCCTTTTAATCCCTGTAGTCCCTCTAAAAGTGTTTTTTCGACCCAGTTTTTCATGGTTAACCCCGACATAGGACAGCTTTCACATGTGCCGGTTAACCGCACATACAGTACCCCGTCCTTTTCGTTTATCACCTCAATGTCGCCGCCCTCCGGTTTTAGCCCCAGCCGTACTTTCTCTATAACTTTCTCAATGACATCTTTGTCCATTTTCATTCCTCTACACTCTATTTTAACACAAAACCCATCATCAGGCAACTATTCCCTTATCGGCCGGCTGCGGGGTTTTCTTTATTATAACAGGTTTCGTTGCATTCAATCCCTTGATTGCCTCTGTCCTCTATTTTATCAAAATTAAAACTAATTTTAAATATATAATATATACGTTATTTACGGAGGTTTTGATATACTATACCGGCTGGATAAACATAAAGCGGATTTTAAACATACGATTGAGAAGGGAAATTACAAACAGGCTCATTTTTTCTAATAAAAGGTTGGCTGTTTAATTGATAAAAAGAATATCCGTGGAAGACTTGACATTGGGAATGTATCTTGAGAGATGTGATACATCATGGGAGAGAACTCCATTTGTAAAAAACCGGTTTGAAATAACCACACTGAAGCAAATTGAGAAAATTAAATATGCTAAAATTGATTTTGTGTTTATAGACACAGATAAAGGCCTTGACATTATCAAAGGTAATGAAACAGCAGTAGCTGCAACAAAGCTATCTAAAAATGAGGTTGATTTAACTTTGGCAGAAGAGCCGGAGTCAGTAGATGAGTCTAAAGTTGAGGAGTACCTTAAAAAGAAGGAAGAACTATTCCAGGTCGAACTAACAAGTATCTTTCCAGGTAGTTATGTGAATTTCACTGTTTTTGGTAAATCCGGCATGGATATAAAACCTGTAATTGAGTATATAGGTAAGGATGTCCAGATAAATGAAAACAGTTTTAAGGGTTTCAGGGAACTAATGATAAAGTGTGATGACATCCCCAGATACCGTACTTATATTCAGGGGGCGGTGACAGCACATGGGAGTACCCTGCATTTAAAAAATATGGCAGTAAAAGAAAATGCCAAAATGTGTGTTAAAGAGCTTTTTGTTAATCCTCGAAACGCTAAGGTTTTGAAAGAAACAAGGGATACAATTGTTGACATTATATCAGCAATATCTGAGAGCAAGGGGTTAATATCAAATCTGCTTACTATCAGCAAACAAGATTTCTATACATACTCACACTCTGTCAACGTAGGGGTAACGTCACTGGCTGTTGCCCTATCTTCAGGGATAACCGCAGAGAGCAAACTGTTTGCCATCGGAATGGGATGCCTGCTTCACGACATAGGTAAAGCAACCATCCCGCGGGGAATTGTGACAAAACCCGATCATAAGTTGACTTCTTTTGAGCTGAGAATTTTTAAAGAGCATGTGTTGGAGGGATATAATATAATAAAACTCTATAAAGGAATACCTGCGGAAGTGTCATATCCCCTTTTAGAGCACCATGAGAAACTCTCTGGAACCGGTTACCCCAACAGGCTTACCGGTGATAAAATGCACACATCAGGAACAATAGCATCAATAACTGATTTCTATGATATTTTAACAACGTCACAACCAGGGATAAATAAGGGTATAAGTCCTTCTGAGGCTTTTTCTCAAATCCGCTCTATGAGTAATGATTATGATAGAGATATTTTAGAGGAGTTAATTAAAATCTGGGGCTTATTTAATGTATCATCTGAGACTTAGCTGCATTAAGAAGTAAACACAGGCGGCTGGGAGAAAGCTGCACCTCCCCTTACAGGGATTCCCCTTTAAGGGAGAGTACGCCACGGAGCTTTCGACGAAGCCAAGGAAGTTAGACAATTGAATGCAACTTGATATAAGGGAAGGGATAAACACGGGAGGGATTGATATGAGATATAAAGTGGGGCTAAAACAGACTGACGAAGGTTATTCCGTATGGGTGCCCGGTTTGCCGGGATGTTGGTCGCAGGGAGCAACTGAGAATGAGGCTCTGGAAAATATAAAAGACGCCATAGAAGCATATCTTGAGACGGTTGATGAGTTGAGTAAAGACAAAGAAACCCGTTATGTAGAAATAACGTATGCCTAAATTGTCAGGCATCAACCACCGGCGTGCAGTAAAAGTTTTCGAGAAATCAGGTTTCTGGATTGTGAGGCAGAGCAAACACATAACAATGACAAATGGTAAAAGGATTATTACCATACCACGAGCTGATCCGATTAATGCTTTTACAATGGCGGGAATCATAAATGATGCCGGTCTTACTATTGAAAAATTCAAAGACTTATTTTAATACCGAGTTGCAGTCAGAAGTAAACGCAGGCGTACTTCTTCAGTACGTTAAGGAGCTTTTGACAAAGCCAACGAAGTTAGACGGTTGAATGCAACTTGGTATCAGACCGGATGTTGTAAGCATTCTGTATTGCGTGTCTCACCGGCTATTTTAACAACTCCGCCTTCAATAGAAACAGCGCCCTCTGCAAAAAGTTTAATTGCCCGCGGGTATATCTCGTGTTCTGCGTTAAGAATACGCTCAGATAAACTGTCCTCTGTATCATCGGAAAACACGGGCACCGCCGCCTGTATTATCACAGGGCCCGTATCCAGCCCCTCATCCACAAAATGGACGCTGCAGCCGGATATTTTCACCCCATGTTGAAGTGCCTGTCTCTGGGCATGGAGCCCTTTAAAGGCCGGCAAAAGGGAGGGATGAATATTCATAATCCTCATCGGAAAGGCATCTAAAAGGGGTTTACCCACAAGTCTCATGAAGCCGGCTAAAACAACAAGATTCACTCCCGTAATTTTAAGCTCAGAAACTATCTTTTTATAATAATCGTCTTTTGTGGGAAAGTCTTTTTCTAAAAGCACAATTGCGGGGATGCCGTGTGCCTTAGCCCTTTTAATTGCAAAAGCATCGGCATTATTTGTAAGCAGACACTCAAGCGAGACATTCAGACCACCGTTTTCAACAGCCTCTATTATGGATTGAAAATTTGAACCTCGCCCTGAGGCCAACACTCCTAATCTTATCATATACTCCCTGCTGCGGATTCGATACTTTCCTTATATAACAGTTTCTTGCTTATTCCGGTTGCTGCGGAGACCTCCTCTACCGCCTCTTTTCTCTTTGCTCCGGCACTGATAAGCTCCTTAACCTCTCTGAGAGCATCCTCAAACGAAACACTGACAGGTTCAATGCCTGCAACAACGGCAACATATTCACCTGCTATTTTCCGCTCCTTAATTTCCTCAAGCACCTCGGCAACCGTACCCCTGATGGTTTCCTCATACATCTTTGTTATCTCTCTGGAAAGGGACATTTCCCTGTTACCCAAGACGTCAAGTAAATCATCAAGAAACTCTAAAATCCTGTGCGGCGCCTCGTAAAACACTATCGTGTGCTCAATGCCCCTGAGCTGCTCCAGCTGCTTCTTTCTGTGTGTGGGTTTGCTTGAGAGAAAACCGGCAAATGTGAATCTGACTGTGGGCAGTCCCGATATGGAAAGAGCCGCCGTGTGGGCGGTTGCCCCAGGTATAGGTATTACGCTTATCCCGGCTGCTATAGCGTCTCTGACAAGAACCTCCCCCGGGTCGGATATCCCCGGAGTGCCGGCATCGGTGACAAGAGCTGCGCTAAACCCGTCGTTTAATTTATCTATCACCTCCTGAGACCGTACTCGCTCCTTTTCCCTGTAGTAGCTGATCATCGGCTTTGAAATCTCAAAGTGGTTTAAGAGCTTTATCGTGCGTCTTGTGTCCTCTACCGCTATAATATCCACCTCTTTTAATACTCTGAGAGCTCTCAGGGTAATATCTTCCAGGTTTCCTATCGGAGTGGAGACCACATAAAGGTAACCTTTCATTTTATAATCTTACCATTTGATACTACTTGTTTGCATAGTGTTCTTTGAGTTTAGAAAGCCACAGGATATGTTTTTTCTCCTCGGCTATTACCTCATCGATGATGTTTTTTTCAACAATGGCATCTCTGAGAGCATGGAAAAAAAGGAGAGTTTCCTTTTCAAACCCCATAGCAAGCAGCAGTGCGCCCATAGGTTCAGTTGCATTACGCATGTGCAGCATTGCCTTGTCTTTGCCAAGGAAAAAAGCCGACTCAACATAGGCCCGCATATACTCTGAGACCTCCTGCCAGTGCTCAGGCTCGGAGTGTCCCAGCTTTTCCCTCAATGCCGTAAAAGTCACTATGTGTGATTTCTCAGCCTCTGCAAGGCGTGTAAAAAGTTCGTTGAATTCCTTATCGTTTTTAAATTTCCCTGCCAGCTCCGTGTAGTATGAGTTGCCCAGCATCTCAGTCCTCACTGCCATCTCCAGTACTTCTCTTATCGAGTAACTTTCCATCTCTGCCTCCCTTTGCCGATTCTTCAGGAAACGCTCTTCGCATCTCCCTGTCCAGTTTTATTATATCCTTTATGTCATCTCCGCTGAATTCCCAGCTGTAGTAACCCTTAGCGTCCTTTTTTACCTTTATGTGAGTGGGTTTCCTCTGTGGCGGTATGGCAGCCAGTTGAGAGTCCTTTTTAAGTTCAAATGCAGCACTCTGTACTGTGATATTTTCAGATATTACCTTTGTTTCCTTTGGCACCTCAGTACTCTTGTTGTCGGAATTAACCGCTGCAACACCACCGCCTTTACTGCAAGAGGCAAAGGTCGTCAAAAAACCGAGTAAAAATAAAATTAATAATCTCACTTTAATTAGCCCTTAATCTCACTTTAATTGCCCGTGGCCGTTGACCAATAGTTGACTCCCAGTGCCTTAATCACCTGGAGCCGCCGACTCCCCCCTGTAACCGTTAGTGATGGGGAAACGCCTGTCTTTACCAAATGCCCGTCCGGTTATCTTAACCCCCGGGGGTGACTGTCTCCTCTTGTACTCACTTCTGTCTATAAGGTTGATTGCCCTGCTTACTGAATCGGCCTCCATACCAAGCGCTATCATCTCCTCGTAACTCATATCATTTTCTATATATGCCTCTATGATGGGGTCAAGTATTTCATAGGGCGGCAGGCTGTCTGTGTCTTTTTGGCCGGGTCTCAGTTCTGCAGTAGGGGCTTTGGTTAGCACTGTTTCAGGGATGACTTTCGATTTGCCGTTTCTCCATTTACATAACCGATATACCAGCACTTTAGGTACATCTTTAATGACGGCAAATCCGCCTGCCATATCCCCATACAGGGTGGCGTAGCCCATGGACATTTCGGACTTATTACCGGTTGTCAAAACCATGCAGCCAAACTTGTTTGAAAAAGCCATAAGCAGATTGCCTCGTACTCGTGCCTGTAAGTTTTCCTCGGTAATATCTCTGAGTTTGTCTTTAAAAAAACTCTCCAACTCAGCCATGTATGAGTTAAATATGCCGTTTATAGGAATCTCGCTAACCCTTATATCAAGCCTCCGCCTCAGCTCATAGACATCCTGCCTTGACTCATCGGAGGTAAACATTGAGGGCATAAAGATTCCCCTTACCTGTTCCTTACCAAGTGAATCAACTGCAACCGCCGCCACTAAAGAAGAATCCACCCCGCCGCTTAATCCTATTACTACAGATTTAAAACCGTTTTTCAGCACATAGTCACGTGTGCCTGTAACGAGGGCGCTATAGACCTCTTCTTCAATATCGGTCTGTTGTGTAAGCCGCTGTTTTTTAGGCAGAGCAGGTTTTGAATCCTCAGGTGCACCGGATATAAAAACATTTCTGATTTCGACGTCATTTCCTCTGTCTGAAAAAGTGTTTTTCCGTCTATTTCCGGGGCTCTGGAGTCTTAAAAGAAAGACGCTTTCCACATCGAGATCAGCTATAATTAAATCTTCTGAAAATACCGGTCCCATAGTTAGTATGTCCCCTGAGGGGCCGACGATGAGGCTTCTGCCGTCAAAGACCAGCTCATCCTGCCCCCCAACCATGTTTAGATATGCCACAATTGAGCGGCAGTCAAAGGCACGGGTTTTAAGCATCGCCTCTTTCATTCTAAACTTATTAAGGCCATACGGTGAGGCGTTTATATTGATTAAGACTTCAGCCCCGTTTAGTGCCGCTATGTAGGGTGGGCCGTCGGGGTACCATATATCCTCACATATGCTGAGCCCCACCTTACAACCTGCAATTTCATAAATCGGAACCTTATGCCCCTGTTTAAAGTACCGCAGCTCGTCAAACACTCCATAATTGGGCAGATAGAGTTTATGATAGATGTCGCATAGGTTGTAGTTATAAAAGACAGCGGCTGAATTATAGATGTCCTCCTTCATATCAACGAAACCAACTATTACGGTTATTCCCTGAGTGTGTTTTTGGATTTCTTGAAGTGCCTTTACATTATCTCTTATGAAGGCAGGCTTTAGAAGTAAATCCTCCGGGGGGTAGCCGGTTACAGAGAGCTCAGGGAAAGCAACAATATCGGCGGAGAGGGTCTTTGACCTCTCTATATAGTCAATGAGTTTTTCCGTATTACCTTTTATATCACCGACTTTTGGGTTAATCTGGGCAAGTGCCAGCCTCAGCGTTTTCATACGCTAATTATACATTATCGCAGGCTAATTTTGCATGATGGATAAAGGTTTTGTAGAAAGGAGGATGGACTTTCTTTAATACCAAGCAGCCTTCAATCGTCTGACTTTGTTGGCGTCGTCACAAGTATAACGCCATCCCTCATTATTTACACACTCTTTGTCAAAAACTCATTCAACTCATCCACCGAACCGGCTTTCTTGATAAAGTTTTTAAAATCTTCTAATTTGTCTATAGTACTTATAGCCTTAACTATATTCATCAACTCAAGTCCGGCTAAACCAAATTTGAGTTCAAGTCCTAACTCAATACCTTCAAGCAATCCAGCCGTTTTACCTCTCAGTTCACCTTCAAGTAACCCATCACGCTTACCTTTTTGTTCACCTTCAAGTAACCCCTCTTCCCTACCTAACTCTTTACCATCTAAATAAAGTTCATCTTTTGTTATGTCTATAGTTACCGGCATCTTCTTAACCTCCCTTTTAACCGTTTTTGTCAACCCTCTTAATCTTGATAGGGTTAATAATTTTAGAATGTAGTCTTCTCTTTCATCAGGTGGTAATTCGTATAATTTTGCAAG
>JAMOBJ010000021.1 GCA_039908095.1 Nitrospirae bacterium YQR-1 | reverse complement strand
TCTTTGCACTTGGTCAAACTGCCGGCAGGAGCGGGATTATGAGGATTGCGGTCTCTTTTATCTGTTAAATAAATGCTTTTCTCTGAGCTGAAGCGCCATGCCCTCCCCGTCGCCTGATTCTCACATAGCCGAAAGGTAAAAAATGTCACCTGAAAGGGCGTAACAAAGTGGAGCAGGTTTCTGAAAGAAACCTTGACATTTTTAGCTACCTGAAGGCTACCTTTTTTGAGGCGACAGGGGCTTATTCTTTCTTTTACCCACTCAAAAAGTGAAAGAACCATTTTTTAAAAATTTTACTTGACATCACGGTTGCTTAGAGGAGACGTCAAGGAGCTTTAGACGAAGCCAACAAAGTTAATCGAATGACTGCAACTTGGCATTAGATGTTAGTAACAGGGTCAACATCTATATCAACACTGAGATTTTTGTGAACAACGAGCTTACTCACCAGTCTGCTAAGGGCTCCGCTGTCTTTAGCTTTGACTATGGCCTCCACAGTGTGCCTGTAGCCTTCTTTGGCAATCTCTTTTTTGATAGGTCCAAGCACTTCCGTCTCATCTGATAAAAAAAGGCCCGGCGGCAGTACACTCTCATTATAATGTATCTCAATATTAGCTAACCTGCTGTAGGGTGGATAATGCAGTTGTTTTCTTTTGTTAATTTCAGACATAATGAAGCCCTTGTAGTCATAACGCCGCAAAAAGCGGTAAATATCTTTATCAACAACAGATGTTTGAATTATTATACGGCCGGCTTCTTTTGCCATTTCTGAAAGGGCTGAAATATCCTGATACAAGCGTTCAGAGGCAAGATAGTCTGGAAAACTGAAATAGACGTCGGGGTTTGCAACCACTATGAGATCAAAGTGGCCTCTGAAAAACAGCCGTTTCAGCAGTATTTTGGTACCGATGACTATTGGGGTTTTTGCTGCCGTGATTAAGAGTTTTTCCAGTTCTTTTGGAGTCTTAGCAATGTCGGAATCAACCCTCAGTGGCTGCACCTCTGTGTTTTTCAGGATGAACTCTTCAATTTTCTGAGTGCCGCTTCCGGCCTGTTTCAAATCCATCCCCTTACACCTTGGGCAAATTTCCCTGATCCTTCCCTGATGCCTGCACCTGTGGCAGAGCATGGTCCTGTTGTCATGAATAACCAGTGGAGCCTTGCATTTAGGGCACTCATCTATAAGGCCACACTCGGCACACACAATGATGGAGTGCCCGCGTCTGTTTATAAAAACAAGAGTGTTGTGTTGTTTTTTTATTGCAGCCTTTATCGTGGAGATGACTCTGTCGGAAAGCGTCTGACGTGTTTGCACCACTGATATATTGGGGACTCTTGTATCACTTTTAATCTCGAGGTATTTGTACTTCCCTGTGCCGGCGTTATGGTAAGATGTGCCGGATGGGGTTTTAGACATAAGAATGACAGGGATGTTTTCCACATGTGCGCGCATTATTGCAACATCCCGTGCATTATAATGAGGGCTTGAAAAGTGCTTGTAAAGAGCGCTTTGCTCCTCAAGAACAACAATCAGAGAGGGGTTTTTTAGCGGAGAAAGTACAGCTGACATTGTGCCGATAATTTTTCTTGCAGCGGTGCCCTCAGTAAGTTGCTTAAATGTGTCACGTTGTTGTTTTTGGGTTAAGCCGCTGTTGATGCAAACAACATTGGAAACCCCTGCGCTTTTTGCCATACCGGTAAGTATTTCTGAATCTGTCTTTCCCGGACATAATACAATGGCGGAGGGAACCGTCTCCAAAAGTTTAACTGCATATGACAGCTCATACAAAAAATCGGGAGCTTTTATCAAAACTGTTGAAAAATAATTCTGTTTAACCAGCTCGGTTATTGCCGCCAACTCAGCGTTTTTAATTTCCAGCGGCATACATCTCTGTTGTATCTTCTCAGGCTTCCCTGAACGTTTGGAGCTTTTTTCGGAAAAAAGATTATCCGGCACAACAGAGGCAAGGACAACACCGATATTTGAAAAGTAATAGCTGCTAATCCATTCTATGAGTTTTAAGTGAGACGGGCTCAGGGTAGGGCTGTCGCCTTTTAAACCGGTTATAGATTTAAGGTTTTTATCATTTTTATAGTTAGAGTCCCGCAGGATAATTCCTGTTTTTATTTTATTGCGAATGGGGGCGGCAACAGCCATTCCCGGTACGGCCTTTTCAAGCAGCTCATCAGGGCAGATGTAAGCAAGCGGGTGCAGGTTAAACGGAAAGATGACGTCTATAAGTTTCATTCCGGGATTTTACCCACCAACTCCGAACTCTCATACCACTGTGCCGACATACTCTATAATAACAGGTTTTGTATGAATGTGGGGATTAATACCAAGTTGCATTCAATCGTCTAACTTCGTTGGCTTCGTCACAGGCTTCTTGACGTCTCCCTTCCCCTATGAGGGGAGGTGCCGCTTTCTCCCAACCGCCTGCGTTTACTTCTGACTGCAACTTGGTATAACATAAAACGAGATTTCTTAGTTTGGATAAAGCACAGTTTGTTTTTATGCTATTGTAATTAGTGAATTTACCTAAAATGAGAAATATATTTAAACATAAAATTCTAAAAACCAGGATGTTTAGATGATTTGTTTAGCTGAATCATTGCGTTACAGATGTTTAGGGTATATCAAAAAAGATATTGCCAACTTTCATATTTTGGCAGGTCCAAAGGCCGGTGGAAAATCAACCTTTCTTGACATAATTTCATTTCATGGAGACATTGTCGTCAAAAATGGACTGGAATCTGCCGTAAGAGAAAGAACTCCAAATTACAGGGATCTTTTTTGGCATAAAGAGGGTGATTCTTTTAAATTTGCCATCGAGATGAAAATTTCCGATAGACATGAAAACGAAATCAATGACAGATATTAAGTCTAACGAAAGAGAGTTTACGTCTCAGGTAACATCGTGGCTGAATGAGTTTTTAAAAGATAGTACACATGCATTTGAGGTGGCAACATCCGAGACATCTGTAAAGGTATCAAAAGATAAAACAAGATTTCCCGATATTCAGATATGGTTAAACAGGCAGGCTAATGAGGGGTTTTGCGGTTGGGAGTTAAAAACTCCGGCAACAGCGGTTGATGACGACGAGCTTCTTAACAATGCTGCAGAAAAGGCACGTTCTATGTGTGCCGATTATTTTGTAACGTGGAATATGGCAAATGCCGTTATCTGGAGAACTCCCTACTCTCTGGAGGCAGTGTCAAGAGTCCACAGGTTAAAGACATATGAACCGGTTTCTCAGGTAACAACTTCTGATGACCTGTGGGTTGTATCCAAACGGGAACTACTGAAGGCAAAAACTAAAGAAATATTAAACGATCTCTCCACTCTTTACAGGGAAGGACACCTTTATTTAAGTGATGTTGACGCCACATTTTTTGTTCACGAGCTTTCCGGGGCGGTAAAGACTCTTTGGCCCTCTGTACATGAATCACTGATAACAGAAATAGGTAAAAACTCTCAATTTAAAAATGGCCTTTTTGATTGGGCGGTAAAACAGGGAATAGCTTCTTACGATGCCGGAGATGTTTTTTTTGAAACCATCTCAAGACAGATTATTTACAGGCTTTTGGGTAAAATCTTGTTTTATCTGACCCTCAGACGCTTTCGCACAGATATTCCCAAATTTGATTTAACCAGCATAAGCCCTACAAGTATAGATGAAAAAATAAGAGAATATTTTCAAATAGCCCGGCACATAGACTACCAGGCCATATTTGAAGATGATTTCCCTGACAGAGTACCTTTTCCTGAAAAAGCTGTTGCTCCACTTCTAAAGCTTCTCGATAACCTTAACAGATACAACTTTTCTAATATGCCGCAAGACGTTATAGGAAATGTTTTTGAGAAATTAATACCACCGCAAGAAAGACATATTTTGGGGCAATACTTTACAAATGAAGAGCTTGTAGATTTAATAATTTCTTTTTGTGTTCAAACTGCATCGGACAAGGTTTTAGACCCAACCTGCGGAACCGGTACTTTTCTAATCAGGGCCTATGACAAATTGAGGCAGGCAGGCGCTAAAAACCATAAAGAACTGATTTCCAGAATATGGGGATTTGATATCGCTCATTTCCCTGCCGAATTGGCTACAATCAACCTTTATCGGCAAAACATAGAAGACTATGCCAACTTCCCAAGGATACTGTCTAAGGATTTCTTTGAAGTAAAAACCGGTGATACTTTCAAATTTCCACCGCCAAAGCTGACAGCCGGCTCCGATTTTATGATTAATGAGACAATCCCACAATTTGACACAATTGTCGGTAATTTTCCTTACATACGGCAGGAACTTATCGAGAGACGCATTAAGGGCTATAAAAGCGATATCGAAAAGATTCTCATTGCAGACTGGAGAGCCGATTATCCCGAGCTTTTTAATAATGGTGGCACGAGACTCTCCGGGCAGGCTGATATTTATGCGTATCTTTTTTTTCACGCTGCAAGACTGCTCAAAGAAGGCGGAAGGATGGGAATAGTAACCTCAAACTCATGGCTTGATGTGGCCTATGGGTATGAACTGCAAAAGTTCTTTCTTAAAAAATTTAAGATAGTAGCCGTGATTGAGTCCCGCTGTGAGGCTTGGTTTGAGGATGCCGCCGTAAACACAGTTTTCATAATACTGGAGCTTTGCAAAGACCTGAGGCAAAGGAATGAAAACAATGTAAAATTTGTAAAAATAAAGAAAAGACTTAAAGAACTTATTCCTATGGATATAAAACTACCGATGGAGCGATGGTTTCAGCTTTACAAGTTGACTCATTCAATAGAGACATCAGGCTCAGAACACTACAATCTTGTAAATGAAACTATTGTGAACAACTTACAAGGCCGTGTAAGCTATGAAAATGACAATTTCAGAATAAATGTTTTGAAGCAAGGAGAGCTGCTTGAGCAGATTGAGGACTCCGGTAAAACTGTAAAGTGGGGCAAGTACCTGCGAGCGCCGGAGATATACTTTAAGATATTGGAGATTTGCAAAGAACAGTTTGTTCCATTAAAGGAGTTGGCTCTGGTTAGAAGAGGGTTTACGACAGGGATTAACGAGTTTTTCTATCTTGATGATAAGAAGATAAGACATTGGGGTATAGAAGAGGAGTTTTTAGTTCCGGTGATAAAATCATTTAAAGAACTTGACAGGATTACTATAGATAACTCACAGAAAATAAATCTTTTTCTCTTTGCTTGTAATAAGGAAAAGAAAATATTAAGGGGTACAAGTGCATTGAAATATATCAGGCATGGAGAAAAACTTAAAACAAAGGCAGGCATTTCATATCCTGACATACAATCTGTAAAAAACAGAAAACTTTGGTATGATGTTGCCCAGCGTGAGCCATGGGATATTTTTGTACAAGAACACTGGAATATCAGATTTCTGATGCCGTTAAATGAGGGTTCTTTTTTAGCAGATAAACGTTTATATGAAATAAAGGCAATATCTGATAAAACTTTATTGTCAGCACTGTTAAATTGTACTGTAACTGCCTTGTTTATAGAGGTAACGGGAAGAACTATGCTCGGAGATGGTGCCCTTGATTTGACAGTATATGAGTTTGAGGAATTGTTTATCCCATCTGTTTCGGCTTCTTACACCGCAAAAATACTAAAGGCTTTCGACAAACTCCTCACACGTCCGATAAAGTCCATATTTGAGGAGGTTAAACTCAAAGACAGGCAGGCACTTGACAGCGCAGTTCTTGAAGCATTGGGGCTTGACCCTGAAAAATTCCTGAAACCTCTATATGAAGGAATAACAACAATGGTTAAAGAACGAATCGATCTGGCCAAATCCCGTAAAAAAACAAAAAATATAAAAACTCAAAGAGATATTGATAAGTTGTTTGAACAGATATTCGAAGAGATAATCCCTGAGGGAATAAGGCAATTTCCTGAAGAATTTATTGATTCAAAGTACCTGAAGGATTCAAACGAGATTTCCGTACCTGCTGAAAAATTAAAATTAGGTTCATATTTCTTAGGACAACAGGAAGTTATTACAGAAGAGGGTTTTAAATATAATGCAGGAAGTATGTCTGAGGCAAAGCTGATTGTCTATAGCAGGAGTCCGCATTCATATGTTATAAGAATTCCAAAAGATGTAAATGTAATAGTAACCGCCGTAACCAACTATGAGCTGTACCTGAGAGATATTAAGGAAAAACTATTTAGCGCATATTTTAACAGAACCCACGACCATAAACTGGCTGATACACTGGTAAGCCGTGTATTTGATGAACTCGGACTGCCTGATGTATAACATTAGAGAAGTTACCGGCTGATAGTTAAAACATTATAGATAGCGTGTTAGCCGGGGATGGGGAGTTTTATAATAAAGCTTGCTCCGTGAGATGGCTGTTGTTTGACAAATATTCGGCCTCCGAGTTTTTCTACTATTCCCTTTGTAACGGCAAGGCCAAGACCGGTACCCTTTCCCTCAGGTTTGGTTGTAAAAAAGGGTTCAAATATTTTATCCATATTCTCAGCAGAGATGCCGGGGCCTGAGTCCGTTACCTCTATTTCTACATATTCCCTTGAGTCCTCTGCAATCCGGTGTGTCCTTATGGATATTGTTCCCAAACTGTTCATTGCATCGTTGGCGTTAATCAGCAGATTAATAAACACCTGCTCAAGCTGTGACTGATCTCCGGGCAGGCGGGGAAGCTCCGGTGCAAGCTGCCTTTCTATTGTAATGTTATAGAATTTGGATTGGCTTTGAAGTATATTAAGGGCATTTTCAAGAGCCCTTGTGACGTCCATATCGAGTTTTTCCGACGGTATTGTCCGTGAATAGCCCAGAAGTACGGCTATCATATTTGAACACTTCTCAGCCTGTTCTATTATGACCTTGAGGTCCTCTCTGTCGAGCTTTTTATCCTCAGGTATGCGTTTATGCAGCAACTGGGCAAAAACTATAATGCCGGTAAGAGGGCTGTTAAGCTCATGTGCCACACTTGCCGCCATACGGCCCAATGAGGCAAGCTTCTCTGTGTGCACATATTGCTCCTGAAATCTCCTCATCTCCTTCGCCTTCTGTTCCATTATGCCCGACAGAGCACGGGTTTTCTCCTCAAAGTCATCTCTGTTGTCCTGAAGACTGCGCGTCATTTCATTAAAAGAGCCACTGAGCGAGCCGATTTCATCTCCACTCTGGAAGTCAAGAGTGTGGCCGAAGTACCCGCTTCTAACCATTTTTATCCCCTCACGGACAAGAGCTACCGGTTTTACCACAAATTTAGAGACCAACAGATGAAGTGTTGTAATTGTCAGGGCTATGAAAAAAATACCCATAAAGGCAACGTCTGTATTGTTTTCCCTGATTTTTTGTAAAACCGGAGAGATATCTATTTTAACATCCACTATGCCGTTTATTGTGGCCTTTCCATCGTGGCTGTGGCACTGTGCCGTCATGCAGGTTTGCTCGTTTTTTATCGGCAGAAACGCTCTTAGTGTGTGCTTGCCGCCCTCTTCTGTTACAAAGCGGTTTTTAGTTATGTCTTTTAACTTATAGTTACCGGAAGAGTTAAGTGTATGGCATTCATTGCACATGGATGAATTAGCGGCTATTGTGTTGTTAAGCTCGTTTTTGTCGGAAGAGAACTTTATGTTGCCCTTGTGGTCCAATACACGAATTGCAGGGACCCCTCGTGTGCCGGCAAGCATATTGGTTGCTCTTGTAATGGTCTCATGGTGCCTGCCCTCTGTATCTATGGTTATCGCTGCCCGTACAGCCTCAAGATAGTAAAAACCGTCATCTATGGCTTTATTATACAGTTCAGTATTGGCCTTATTAGTAAACTTGTACCAAAACATAATACCGCCCATTATCAACAACACTGTTATTGACAGTGTTATCTTACGGCTTAATGTTCTGCTCACTATATTTAGCATAGCCTTTAGGCAGTTAAAATTGCTTATCCTTATCTGTTTGAAAAAAATATTGTCAGTCCTGACACTATCGTATTGTACACAAAATGAGTAAATTTTAAAAATAAAAAAAATTTCTATTGACAAAATTTTTTTCGTATATTAACGTATAAGGACATGGTAGCAAACAATAGCGTGTATGAGTTGTAAAATTCACCGACGTGTTGTCCTCCGGAATAACCAGGCTCTCGGGGAGGCAGTGTTGTAAAGGGCAAGGGGTGCCGGCTTAAATGTTAATGTAATGAAAGTGTAACACAGAGAAAATGTGCCGCAATGACAGAGGTATTTTTAATTTAATTAATTAAATGGATTTTGTTGATAATAAATAACGTCAGGTGTGTGCCTGCTGAGTTTAATATTAATTGACCTTACCCTGGGTTACACAGGCCAAAGGAGGTAGAACAACAATAACTGTAACAAATCAGATGTTGAAATAAATATAAGTTTTTTATTATAATTAGTTTAGTAGAGTCAGGTGTTCCCGCATTATATAACAAGTTAGTTATTAATTGCCCGGAAAGATTAGAACAGAGTCTGAAATAATCCCTGAAAAAATGGTACAAGCCGGCCGGCGGGTGTTAGGAAATGCGGCTGTAAATAAAAAGGAGTGTAGTTATGAGTAACATTGCGATAACCGAGCTGCAAGAAAAAGAAATTGCTGAGTTAACAGTACTTGCTGAGGAGCTAAATGTAGAGGGCGCCACAAGCATGAGAAAACAGGACCTGATTTTTTCAATACTTCAGGCGCAGGCGGAAAAGACCGGCAATCTTTTTGCCGAAGGGGTTTTAGAGATACTTGCCGATGGCTTTGGTTTTCTGAGGTCTCCAGATTACAGTTATTTACCGGGTCCTGACGACATATACGTCTCGCCTTCACAAATCAGAAGGTTTAACCTCAGGACAGGCGAGATGATCTCGGGGCAGGTGCGCCCTCCAAAGGAAAACGAGCGCTACTTTGCCCTCCTTAAGGTAGAAGCAATTAATCACCAGTCTCCTGAGGCAAACATAAACAGGCCGCTTTTTGATAACCTTCTTCCCTACTACCCAACTGAACGTTTAAATCTGGATTATGACCCAACCGACTATGCCACGAGGGTAATGGAGCTGATAACACCAACAGGTAAAGGGCAAAGGGGACTGATAGTAGCGGCCCCGCGCACCGGTAAGACCATGCTGTTGCAGTCAATAGCGAAGGCTATCAAGATAAACCACAAAGAGGTTCATCTTATAATTTTGCTGATAGATGAGCGCCCTGAGGAGGTTACCGACTGGAAACGTGTGGTAAGCCAGGCGGAGATAATAAGCTCTACGTTTGACGAGCCGCCTCACCGGCACTGTCAGGTGGCGGAGATGGTGATAAACCGGGCAAAACGGCAGGTAGAGTGTAAAAAGGACGTGGTAATCCTCCTTGACAGCATTACCAGATTGGCACGTGCTTACAATGCCGTTGTACCGGCAAGCGGTAAGGTTCTCTCCGGCGGTCTTGACGCCAACGCCCTGCAAAAACCCAAGAGATTTTTCGGCACTGCACGAAACATCGAGCACGGTGGAAGTCTTACTATCCTGGCTACCGCTTTGGTTGATACCGGAAGCAGGATGGATGATGTAATATTTGAGGAGTTTAAGGGTACCGGCAACATGGAACTCCACCTTGACAGGAAATTGGTTGATAAACGCATATTCCCAAGCATTGATATTAATACCTCCGGCACAAGAAAAGAGGAGCTGCTTGTGACTAAAGATGTGTTAAATAAGATGTGGGTGCTACGCAAGGTTCTTACCCCCCTTAGCAGTGTTGAAAGTATGGAGTTTTTACTGACTAAGCTCAGAAACACAAAGACAAATAAAGATTTTCTTGACATGATGAACAAATAGATTGCCCTGAAGACGGTACCTGTGGACATGTGGCGGAGGTGGTTATTGTAAAGGACACTAAGGCCCTTTTGAAAGTATGTGAGATTTTCTCAAGTATTCAGGGTGAGTCATCTTATGCTGGAGTTCCGTGTGTTTTCGTTCGCCTTACCGGATGCAATCTTCGCTGCAGATACTGTGATACTGTCTATGCCTACAGTGAGGGATATGAGCTTACAATAGCGGAGGTTGTTGCAAAGGTTCAGACATTTGGTATTAAACTTGTTGAGATAACAGGCGGAGAGCCGCTTTTACAACAAAACACATTTCTTGTTACAGAAGCCCTGACTGAGGCCGGTTTTACCGTTTTAATTGAGACAAACGGCTCAATAAGCCTCAAAACACTCGGCAGCAGAACCGGTAAACCGGTTACGGTAATCATGGATGTCAAAACCCCGTCAAGTGAAATGTCCAAACACAATGATTTTTCAAATTTCGCCTTGCTTGAACCCTTTGATGAAATTAAATTTGTTCTGTCAAATGAGAGCGATTACCGTTGGGCGTTGAATTTAATAAAGACTTACGGACTGCTGCAAAAATGCCACATTCTCTTTAGTGCCGACACATCTTGTCTATCCAATGAAACACTTGCCTTATGGATGCTCAGGGATGCACTTTCTGTAAGGTTAAACGTACAGTTACACAAATTTATATTTTCAGGAGATACCAGGGGCAGATAGCTCTGTTTCACATCACAGAGGCTGATGCTCCTTTACGGATTATACCAAGTTGCATTCATTCGATTAACTTTGTCGGCATGCGTCAAAAGCTCCGGGACGTACTCTCCCCTAAAGCTTAGTATTAGTTTTTTGTCCTCCGATTTTTACAGCGCTTTTAACAGGGGATACGCTTACAGAGGCTGGTGTAACAGTTGTGACGGTTTGTGTTAATAATATATCTTTTCCTGTTATACCGGTATCTGAGACAGCTGCCTGTGTCTGAGTTGTAAATAAACCGGATGAGCCGTCTGAGCCAAGTTTAACAATCCAGAAATCAGCACCACCCGCTCCATAAGAGTTAGTATTTCCGGCGATTAAAAATCCACCGTCGGAAGTTTGAGCAATTGAGTAAGAACCGGCATAATCATCACTGCCGCCACCATAAGCGTTTTGCCATTGAACGGTGCCGTCACTTTTTAGTTTCACAACCCACATGTCATATCCTCCAGAGCCGAAAGACTCGGTGCTGCCGGATACAAGATAGCCCCCGTCTGTGGTTTGTATAATTGAGTATGCGTAATCATTGCCTGCTCCGCCATATACTTTCTGCCATTCTATAACTCCGCCGCCGGTTAGTTTAAACACCCATACATCCATGCCTTCCGCACCGAAAGCGTCTGAATACCCTGAAACAATGTAACCGCCGTCAGTTGTTTCCTGTGCCGAAAAAGAAAAAGACTGCTTTCCCTTGCCATAAGTTTTAGACCAGTTTATGTTGCCGGTGGAATCTAACCTAACAAACAAAATATCGGAAGCTCCATCACCTGTACCAACTCTGTTTCCGGTAATAACATACCCGCCGTCAGTTGTTTGTTTTATGCAATACGAGTTTTCCACATACGACGATGTGCCGTAGGTGTTTTGCCACTTTATCGAGCCGTCTGAGTTAAGTTTAAGTACCCAGATATCATCTGCTCCTGCACTGAAAGACCTTGTGTAGCCAAGCACAATGTATCCCCCATCGGTAGTTTGCTCCACTGATTTGGCATATTCCGTGCCAACGCCTCCATATGTATATTGCCATGAGATTAACCCCTCGGAGTCCAGCTTCAGTATCCACATATCATATTCCCCTGCGCCAAATGACTGCGTATAACCGGCTGCAATATAACCGCCGTCCGTAGATTGCTTTATTGACTGGACATTGTCGATATCCGCTCCACCATAGGTATATTGCCAATAAACTGAATACAGCTTATTCATCTTAACAATCAGCATATCCCTGTTGCCCTGACCGGAAGACATGGTGTATCCTCCAACGATAAAACCGTCATCAGATGTTTTTGCTATAGTGAAGGCGGCGTCATCAGAGTCGCCCCCAAGCGTGATTGCGCTGTTGCCTGTTAAACTTTGGTATGAGGCGGCACTGTCTGTGCCGCCATCACAACCATTTAATAACGATATTAAAAGTATTGTCAAAATTGTTAAACAATAATGTTTTTTTTGGTTAAAAACACACATTGCCATCCTCTACACAAAGTTAACGTTAATTACCTTTGCAGTTATCTCCGTTAACAAAGAACTGGATTCCGGCTTTCGCTTGGGATGACAGAATAAAGAAATTCCCCTCCTTTGTCATTGCCCGGGGGTTAGCAACCCCATGCAGAGCGACAATCCAGTCTCTTCTATACATCTCCAGATGACAGAAAACTATCTGCTGGAGTTAACTGCATAAGTAGTTAACGTTATACTAAGTTTCTTAAAGCCTGAATCCTGAAATTGAATCTTTAAGGTGGTGTGCAACCCGGGCAAGATCATTAGCTTCGTTTAAAACGTCTGCCGAGGCGCTCTCTATTTCCCTTGCTATTATAGATGTTCTTTCGATGTTTTCAGTTACCTCCTCAGAAGCTGCCGACTGCTGGTCTATGGCAGTAGCTATATGAACTATCTCATCACTTCCTTTTTTAACAACTTCCTCGATAGTGTTTAAGAACTCACCAACCTGTTTTATATACATGATCGCCTCGTTTACCTTTTGCGATGACTCATCCATTGATTTGGTTGTCTCCTGTGCCTCACTTTGCACTGCAGTTATCCTGTCGGTTATCTCAACCGTTGCCTTTATTGTTCGCTCGGCAAGCTTTCTGACCTCATCGGCAACAACCGCAAACCCCCTGCCGTGCTCCCCTGCCCTGGCTGCCTCTATTGCAGCATTTAGTGCCAACAGATTTGTCTGATCTGCTATTTCTTTAATTACCGTTACAATGTCTCCAATTTCTGATGACCTGGTGTTTAGTTTCTCAACCATCCCGGCCAAATCTTTTGTTGAAGTATAGACCTTATCTATAGTCTCTATGGCCGCCCTCGATATTGTGTTGCCATCACCGGCTATTTTCATTGCCTCCTGGGTTGTCTGAGACGTGGTTGCCGCATTTCTGGAAATATTAGATATGGTTTGACTCATCTCCTCAGCCGCAGTTGCTATCTGAGCAGCCTGTAACGATTGGCTCTTAGTCCCCTCTATCATCCTCTGTGCTATCCCCTTTACAGTCTCAACCGCCGAAACCACATTATTTGCCGATTCAATCACTTCACCTACCACCGTCCTTAGTGACATCGTCATCTTGCTTACATCCGATGATAAACACCCCAGCTCATCACTGCCATGATGAACTCCTTCATTAATAAAAAGTCTGCCGTCGGCTATATCCTCCACCGTAGTTGTTATCCTGAAAAGCTTCCCTGTTATGTTTCTTATAATTTGCCAAAATACGACGCCTGTTATCAGGACGATTATTACCAACACAATTGTTAATGCCCTAGCCTCCGCCCAAAACTTTTCATTTATATCGTCAATATAAACTCCTGAGCCGATTATCCAGCCCCAGGGTTCAAATCCTTTTACATACGAAATCTTCGGCGCTAAAACTGTCGAATTCGGTTTACTCCATATATATGCCACATACCCGGCCTTGTTCTTTTTTACTGTTTCAACGAATTCAACAAATAGCTTTGTTCCCTTTGGGTCCTTAAAATCTGAAAGGTCCTTTCCGTCAAGTTCCGGCTTGTAGGGGTGCATAATCATTTTAGGGTGCATGTCATTTATCCAGAAATATTCCTTTTCCTCATACCGAAGAGCTTTAACCATAACCATTGCGGTTTTTTTTGCCTCATCCTCTGTTATTTTGCCTTCTTTAGCCTGTTTATAGTAATAATCCAGCAGGCTGTGCGCTGTTTCAACCACATGTTTTTGTTTAATCTTTTTTTCATCTTCAAGCGACGTTCTAAGCACACCTAAGGAGATTACTATCACTGAGATAATGCCTGTTACGCACAGCAATAAAGCCAGTATTAACTTTGTTTTAACCTTTAGATTCTCAAAAAAACCACGCATTATAACCTCCCGAACATATCTTATGTTTATTTAGTTTCACGATTTAGCCTAAATCAAACGCCTGCATGATTCGTCTTTCGATATCTCAACACATCCTCCATAAAAAAAGCAATCAAATATAGCAGATTTATATAAAAAAAGCAAATGTCAAGACGATCCCTAATACCAACCTGCAGTCAGAAGTAAACGCAGGCGGCTGGGAGAAAGCGACACCTCCCCTGAGCTTTTGACGCACGCCAATGAAGTTAGACGATTGAATGCAACTTGCTATTGGAATTGGAATAACAGGCGTTTTATATTGACCGGATAGTCAAAAGAAGAGCCTCGGCTTTTTTAAGGGTTTCAAAGTACTCTCTCTCCGGCACTGAATCAGCCACAATTCCTGCCCCGGCCTGAAGATGGGCAAAGCCGTCTTTAACTACAAATGTTCTGATGATTATATTTAAATCCATATTCTTGCCATAGCCGATGTAACCACATGAGCCTGTGTAGGGGCCTCGCAGCACGGGTTCCAGTTCATCAATTATTTCCATGCACCGTACCTTGGGCACTCCGGTAATCGTCCCTCCCGGAAATACCGCCCGTATCACGTCAAAACAGTCCTTACCGGCCATCAGTGTTCCGGTTACATTTGATACGATGTGAATTACGTGGGAGTACGTCTCGGTTATCATCATTTCATCCACTTTTACGCTTCCATATGAGCAGACCCGTCCGATGTCGTTTCTTTCCAGATCTATAAGCATAA
Organism: Nitrospirae bacterium YQR-1; assembly: GCA_039908095.1. Lineage (NCBI taxonomy): Bacteria > Pseudomonadati > Nitrospirota > Nitrospirae bacterium YQR-1. The sequence continues at coordinate 44,214 of JAMOBJ010000021.1, read as the reverse complement.
TGTGCTCTGCACGCTCTTTTTCATTAAGCAAAAGTTCAGCTTTGAGTTTTTCATCTTCAGGGAAGTCCCTGCCCCTGGGCCTTGTGCCGGCTATCGGCCTTGTGTCTGTTATTGCCGGATTTATACCGTCTGAGAGGCTTACCCTGACAAGCCGCTCCGGTGATGAACTAACTATCGAATACTTATCAAAATCATAATAACAAGCAAAAGGGGACGGATTAATTGCAGATAGTTTCAAATATATCTGCCATGAGTCAACGTCATTAATTCTGGTAGAAATCCTCTGTGAGAGGTTAGCTTGAAAAATATCCCCGGCTTTGATGTATTCCAGAGTTCGTTTAACCATATCCATATACAGCTTTTTAGCATCTGTGGAGGTTAAGATTTCGGGTTTAGCCCCTCTATAAGCTATGATTTCAGGCTCATCAGGCACATCTTTGATTGCGCCGCTGCAACAGAAGCGTTCCACTTCCTCCTCAGACTTATCGTACAGAACACCCGGGTCAACATCAAGAGTGTTAAAACCAAATTTATACTCTCTCACCCCCGGACAGAGAACAAACCACGCTTTTCTCTCCTTATGGTCAAACGACAGCACCCTGTCAACCATAAAGAAATGAGCATCAGGGATTTTTAAATCATCTGTGGCGGTTTTTGGAATTTTTTCAAGATATCTTACAAAATCATAACTAAACATTCCACAGGCACCTCCCTGAAACGGCGGCAATTCAGGGTTATGGTGCTGCGGATAGGCTTCAATAAGTTCCCTCAGGCGATTTAACGGATTTTTAAAGGATATGGCAACACCCTCATCTGATTCAACATAAAGAGTGGAATCCTTGTATATCACAATTAAGTATGGGGCAAATCCTGCATAAGAGTACCGCGCAATATTAAAGTTTCCCTTTACGCTTTCTAAAAGAAAGGAGTTCTTACCACCGGCTCCGGCGTAATAAGCGGCAGGCCTCTTATAGGGAACCTCTTTGTAAAGCGGAGGGATACGGCCCTTCTCAGCAATATCTAAAAAGGCCCTCTTATCCGGCATTACCACCACAGCAGGGCAATCTCCACAGGGATTAACAGCCCCCTTCAGATCTTAGGAAGGGTGATGCCCTTCTGCGACTGATATTTCCCGGTTTTGTCTTTGTAAGAGATTTCACAAGGCTCGGCGGCACCCAGAAAAAGCAATTGGGCAATCCCCTCGTTAGCATAGATTTTAGCCGGCAGCGGGGTAGTATTAGATATCTCAATTGTAACGTGTCCTTCCCATTCAGGCTCAAGCGGCGTTACGTTTACCACAATGCCGCAGCGCGCATACGTTGACTTACCCAGGCAGATGACAAGCACATCCCGCGGTATTTTCATATACTCCACGGATGAGCCAAGGGCAAATGAGTTTGGCGGCACTACACAAATATCACCCTCAAAGTCCACAAAACTCTTGGTGTCAAACGATTTGGGATCCACCACAGTGCTGTTTATATTTGTAAATATCTTAAACTCACGGGCTATTCGCATGTCATAACCGTATGAGCTTACACCGAAGGAAATTACCCCTTTACTTACCTGCTCGTCACTATACGGTGTAATCATGCCGTTTTTAGCCATCTCTTTTATCCATCTGTCATTTTTAATCATCAGCTTCCCCTTTTTTCCCTGTGGCTTTATTGTTTATATGTGCAGTTGGATTATAAATAATTTCACATAAATCATACAACAAGGAATTTTTCATAGCCGCTTGACTAAAAATATTATACTCTGTTATGCTTAGAAGTAAATTCCAATACGATGGAGAGACGATTCGTGGAAACTCTTAATAGCGCAGAAACAAAGAAGCTGACCAGAGAAGAACTTAAGAAGAAGTCTAAAAGACAAGAGGAAATTCTCAGGATAAAAACAAAGCTTGTTAACATGAAGTCACAGTTAATGTCTGAGGCTGAGGCTGCCATAAATAATGTGCCGGATACCTTAACTTTTCCTGACCTAGGAGATCAGGCAAGTGCTGAGATAGACAGAAACTTTATGCTCAGGCTCAGAGAGCGAGAGCGAAAACTATTAAAAAAGATAGACCGGTCCCTTGAGGATATTGAAGGTGGTAAGTACGGCTTCTGTGAGACTTGCGGTCAGGAAATCGGAATAAAGAGACTTGAGGCAAGGCCGGTCACAAGCCTCTGTATTGATTGCAAGGTAGAGCAGGAGGAAGAGGAGAAAATGAGGGAAGATTAGTCTTTATTGATCTTTCTTCCATGTGTCTGTTGCCTTTTGACAGTAATCTAAACCGTCATTTTTGTTAAAGGCTGTGGTCTGTCAGATATCGTAGTTTGGCTTTTTTGGAATGAAACAGCAAGGCTTCAGTAAATCTCTTCGCCTTATGAAGGTTAAGTATGGACTCAGGTTTGTAGTGAGTAAGGCCACGCCTGAGCAGGTAGTGCTTATTGTTCTTAGCAGAAAGGTTTTTGATTCCCGTATTAATGATTTTTTATCTGAAGATATAGTTGATTGTATTTACGATACCGATGGCCGGTTAATTTCTTTTCATTTAGAAGGTGTGGAATTTATTCTGCTTAGCAAAGAGGGTTGTGGCTGATGTTAGAAAACTGCGGATGCGGTCTGCATTGCCGGGAAAAACAAATAGAACACTTATTAAAAGGAGTCTAGTTGTATGCTGTATAAGGGCAGTGTATATCTGTTTGTTTTAATGCTTAGTTGTTGTTTTTTTACCGGAATATCGGAAGCTGAAAAGCAAAAAAAAACTTACAGCCAAAAAGAGATTGAAGAGATCGAAAAACAGGCTGAAAAGCAGCTTGATAATAAAACATCTAAGGTTAATCCCCAGGGTACCACCAATAAAATCACTGTTAAACCAGAGGATAATACCACAAAGACGCTTGCAGACAACGCTGCTAAAACAGCTGTAAAACTTCAGGACAACATTACAAGGATTCAAATTAAACCTCAGGACAACGTTACTAAGATAAGCACCGGCGATAACACTACAAAACTAACTGTAAAACCCCATGACAATGTCACAAGGACACAGCTAAGACTTCATGACAATGTTACAAAAACTGTAGTTGCCACCCATGATAATATTACAAGAATCACGATAAAAACCCTTGATAATGCCACAGATGTAAAACGTGACAATTCTTCAAAAACTCCGGTACAGACGGTATCGGTTGAGGACCTGGGGGTTGATTTGGATGATGAGACGGCAGAGGTAAAGGGCTTACATTCAACCCTTTTGGCATTTGCAACCCAACCCGATGAGCCGGCCTCTCTTTATCCGGAGCTGAAACACGGAAAACTTACGTATGGAATTTTAAGTGTTCTCTCACCTGAGGACAATGACAACACAACGAACCTTTCACACTTAAAAGCGCCTCTACCGTACAGCAATTTTAAAAAAGAATCTACAACAGTGCTTGAACTTATCAGCAAAACTGCAAGTGAAATAGAAGGCGCCGGCGTTTATACAAAGAGCAGGATTACAAGGCCGTATGTGCTTTTTGAAGGTGTTGATTTTCCTTTGTGTCCAGCTGACGGTGGCACGCTTTACGGAGTTTTTATCGGTGTGCAAAAATATAAAATGGACAACTCTATGGTAAATACATTTTCTAAAAGTGATGCACTGGATTTTCAAAACATTATATCAAGTCTCTGTAAAAATACCGTCAGCTTTGTCTTTATTGATGACAATGCCACAATAGGATGGATTTATGAAAATCTTGCCGATATTAAACAAAAGGCTGCAAAAAAGGACTCCTTTTTGTTTTATTATTCAGGGTTTAGCTCAGTAAGAGACTCTGTGGGATATATGTTTTTAACAGACACGATAAATGACAAAGTTCTGCTGAGAAACACATCCCTGGATTTCAACTCACTGTATGATTTCAGCCGGAGCCTGAGAGTTTCAAACATTATGTTTTTTATAGACACTGTAGCGCTTGTGCGTGAAATTCCTGTGGTGCAACCACAGCAGCAATGATTAGCTCTCTCAGAGGAAAATTGTTGTCTAAAAAACCTGTGGGTATTGTTATTGAGACAAACGGGGTGGGTTACGAGGTTTTCGTGCCGATTAGCCTGTTGTCATCTCTTCCTGATGAGGGCAGCGATGTGTTTATGTACATTTATACCCACGTGCGGGAAGACGCCCTGCAGCTATACGGATTTATGAAAGAAGAGGAAAAGGGTATTTTTGTTAAGATTATAAATATCTCCGGCATTGGACCAAGAATCGCTCTTGCCATACTTTCAACCATAACCACAGAGCGATTCAGAAAAGCCATCGAGTCTGAGGACACAAAGACGCTTTCTATGGTCCCTGGAGTGGGAAAGAAAATGGCCGGCCGCCTTATCCTCGAATTAAAAGAAAAACTGCCGCCTCCGGCAACCGGTGCACCTGATGACGATTACTCCGACACTCTCTCTGCGCTGGTCAATCTGGGATACAAGCGCTCCGGCTGCATAGAGGCAATTGAGCAAGTCAGTAAGCGCGGAGTTAAGGATTTAGAAACCCTTCTGAGGGAATCCCTCAAGTATCTGTCAAAGAGTAACTGATGGCTGGCAACAAAACAACGGAGGCTGTAGTGCTGGAGGATGATGCTGTTTTTGACAGGGCGCTTCGGCCTAAGAAATTTTTGGAGTTTATCGGGCAGGACAGGATCAAGAAAAACCTGGCCGTATTCATAGAGGCAACCAGACAGCGTTCGGAGGCACTTGACCACGTCTTGTTTTGCGGCCCGCCTGGACTTGGCAAAACCACCTTTGCCAACATCATAGCAAATGAATTAAAGGTGGGGTTGAAGTCCACATCGGGGCCTGTGCTTGAACGAGCAGGGGATTTGGCCGCAATTCTTACGAACCTTTCTGACTTTGACATCCTCTTTATTGACGAAATTCACAGGCTTCCCAGAGCAGTTGAGGAAATACTGTATCCGGCAATGGAAGATTTCAAGTTGGATATTCTGATTGGGCAGGGTCCTAATGCCAGAACCTTGAAGTTAAATCTCCCGCGCTTTACACTAATTGGGGCAACCACAAGGACAGGGCTTCTGACATCTCCGCTGCGTGACAGATTTGGAGTAATAGACCGGCTTGAGTTTTATAATTATGATGAGCTTGTCATGATAGTGAAACGTTCTGCGTCAATCCTTGCAGTGGCCTTAAACGATGATGCGGCCTTTGAAATCGGGCGGCGTTCACGCGGTACGCCCAGGGTGGCTAACCGGCTGCTGCGGCGGGTGCGGGACTTTGCACAGGTTAAAAACAATGGAGTTATTGACCTGGCCATTACAAAGTTTGCACTTGATGCTTTAAATATAGACGGGCGCGGGCTGGACGATATGGACAGAAAGCTTTTAAGTACAATAATTGAGAAATTCGGCGGCGGCCCTGTCGGCATTGAGACTCTCTCTGCCGCCGTTAACGAGGATAAAGACACCATCGAGGATGTCTATGAACCGTACCTCCTTCAGGAGGGCTTTATTGAAAGAACACCGCGGGGCAGACTTGCCGCCCAAAGCGCCTACGAACATCTCAACAAAACGCCACGGAGCAGACTATTTTAAAAGCATCATGAATACGCTGATTCATATATGTTGTGCCAACTGTGCCGCTTATCCGCTAAATACACTTGCCGGGCGCGGAGTTGATTTTACGGGTTTTTGGTATAACCCCAATATTCATCCTCTTACTGAATACCGATTGCGCCTTGACACTCTAAAAACACTACAGACTAAGTGGAATTTTAACGTTATCTATGAAGACATCTACGGCTTAGACCTGTTTCTAAAGACAATTCAAAACCCCGAGGGCAGCCGCTGTGAAAAGTGCTACAACATGAGGCTTGAGGAAACCGCCAAAAAGGCAAAGTCTCTCAATTACCAGTCATTTACTACAACACTGCTTTACAGCATCTACCAGAAATTTGACACTATAGCCGAAAAGGGCGGAGAACTTGCTGAAAAGTATGATGTCGAATTTTATTTCGAGGACTTCAGAACCGGCTGGCACAAAGGTATCGAGCTGTCTAAATCTCTGTCACTGTATAGACAAAAATACTGCGGCTGTCTGTTTTCAGAAATAGAACGTTATGATAATAAAAGGAAGAAAAAGAGATGAGAAAGGTTAAGCTGTCCTTAGCGAATCTACGATTTTCATCCGTGCCGCTTTTATAGCGGGAAGAACCCCTCCGGCAAAACCCATTATCAGGGAAAATGCCATCCCGCTGAGGATAATCTCAAAGTTTATAGAAAAAGTAAAAGCCAGTTCGGAAAATGTCTGCCAGTTCATTGTCGAGACGGTAAATAACTGCAAAAAGGATGCAAGAAATAATCCTGCAATTCCGCCTGCTCCCCCTAAAAACAGTGATTCAAAAATAAATGCCATAAGTATGCTGAAACGTCTGAATCCCAGCGCCCGGAGCGTTCCAATCTCGGCTGTCCTGGTTGCAGTTGCCGAATACATGGTTATCATCGCCCCGATTACCGCTCCCACCGAAAATATCAGAGTCAGAGAGAGGCCCAGAATTGTTAGAAATTTTGACATCATCTCAGACTGCTCCCCATAGTAGAGGTTTTCACGCTTAACGTCAACTTTAAGGCGCCGGTCACGGAGTATCCTCTGCTTTAGAGCGTCAAACATACTGCCGTCCTTAAGTTCAAAGATTACCGAGGAATATGCACTTTGTCTTCTAAAAAACTGTGAAAGCACATTTACATCACCCCATATTTCTGAGTTAAACCCTCTGTTTCCGGCATCAAATATGCCTACAATCACCCACTCCTGCATGGCAAAGCGCAGTCTCTGTCCAATCTCTGTGCCCTGAAACCCCTTTGCTATACTTTTTCCTATAACAATATCAGTAGAACCAACACGCGGCATCCTGCCCTCAATGAGTTTCACCACCGGCCTTAATCTGAATGATTTACCGGTTACACCGCGGATTACCACATTAGCCGGTTTAGCGGTTATCTTCTTTGGAAGGCTTATCAGCACTACTATTTCCCGTGCAGAGAGTTTTTCCCCGTCCGTGTCTGTTTTTGCATCGGAGTGGCTTTCGATAATGTCTGAGTCCTCGCGGGTTATCTGACTTTGCATCTCCACCCCGGCTGATTTTCTCAGCACTATAACGTTATCGTATGAGCCGGTAGTGACAAGTGTTTTGACAATTCCGTTAGAAAGCATCAGTATCGCTGTAAATACAAACACCACGAGGGCCATCCCCAGGGCGGTCAGAATTGTGGTCAGCCGCCGTCTCATAAGGTTTCTAAGGCTATATTGCAACAAAAGTGTTATCATGCAACAGCTCTTAAACCATCTGCTATTTTTATCTTAAATGTAACCCAAAGTGGTATGACACAGGCCAGAAGCCCCACAGCCAGAGAAATAATGACATCAAGTACTATCGTTTCAGTCGATACAATAAAAACCGGCAAAAACATGGACATATAATCACCAAACACTTTGACAACCGGAAATGTAGCCGCAATGGCTATAGTACCGCCGGTTGCGGTTATAAGCAGTGACTCCCCTGCTATCATCATAAATATAAATACCGGCTCAAACCCAAGGCTGCGAAATACCGTGTATTCCCGTATCCGCTCACGGGCCGTCATTGCCATAGTGTTGGTGACAACGGCAAGTATTATAAATATTACAAGGAACGAGACCAGTTGAACTGATATCAGTATCGCCTCAGTCATGGATACAAAACTCATCTGAAACGCTTTTTCAGTTTCGGTCAATGTTTCAGCCATAGAGTTTTTAAATAGTTTATCAACCATTTGTGATACCTCAGCGGCAAGCTCCGGTTTAGTGACTCCGATAATATATATTCCTGCAGTGTCAGCGGCTATTTTCATAGTTTTCATCCTTTCGTTAAGATAGTCCCAGTGAAAGAAAAACTGCGTTTCATCGGTATTTTTGTCGCGTCCTTTGTATATAGCGCGTATTGTGAAGTCCCAGTTGCCTGGGAAAATCGTACCCCTCAGAGTTACAATGTCACCAATTTTCCAGTTAAACCGTCCGGCAAGTTTAGCGCCTGCTATTGCCCCTTTTCTGTCTGTTAGAAGTTCCTTTCTCTGACTGCCTGAGACCAGAAACTCCGGATATAGCTCCAGATATGATTTCAAATCCATGGCAAAGTTGGCAAAAAAGTTTTTTTCGTCAATATAGACCCCTCCAAACCAGTTACCGAATGACACGGTGGATACTCCCTCAACTTGCCTTATTTTTTCTTTATATGAAACCGGCAATTGAAAATTGAGAGAAATAGCATTGCGTGTAATGAGACGGTTTGCAGCGGAGGCCTCAACCCCTGCATACCACGCATCCACAACACTACGCAGCATGCCGAAAGACAACACAGCTATTGTAACCCCAAGCATTGTCAGCACAGTTCGGAGCTTGTGCCGCAATGAGTTTCTGACTATCAGTTTTAAAAGAAACAATTATGTTTTCCGTCTTCTCCTGAAAAACGCTCTCCGAAAAAGATACCCGTTGCTCACGGAACTCCAGCTCTTCCAACATGATGGTTTTCAATACATTCCGTAAGGATGCCTTTGTCAAAGTTTCTGATAAGATGTGCCGTCTCGGCTGCCCTGGGGTCGTGAGTTACCATGATGATGGTCTTTCCGTGTTGTGTATTGAGCTTTATCATAAGCTCTAAGATGTCCTTAGCGCTGTGGCGGTCAAGGTCGCCGGTGGGTTCATCGGCAACAATTATAGTGGGGTCGGTAACGATGGCGCGTGCTATGGCAACGCGTTGCTGCTGACCGCCTGAGAGCTGGGACGGGTAGTGTTTGGCCCGGTCGGAGAGACTCACCACCCTCAGGGCTGCTGTTGCGTGCGCAAGCCGGTCTTTTTTACTAAGGCCTGTCAATATCAGCGGAAGTTCCACATTTTCCTGTGCAGTAAGTACAGGGATAAGATTATAAAACTGAAAAATGAAACCCACATGAGTTGCCCGCCATCGGGATAATTCACTGTCGTTTAATGATGTAATATCCACACCGCCGACTACTATGCTGCCTCCTTCTGAGCGGTCTATTGCCGCTATCAGATTTAAAAGGGTAGTCTTACCTGAGCCCGACGGCCCCATCAAAGCTAAAAACTCTCCCTCTTCCACAGACAGGTTTAACCCCTCAAGCACGGGAATCTTCTCGCTTCCGCGCATATATGATTTCCAAACGTTTTCTATTTCTACTATTGGTTTAATCTTACTTCTCTTTAATTTTAATTTTTTGGCCGTCTCTGAGTCTGGATATTTCAGATGAGGCGGCTCTGTCGCCTACCGTAAGGCCCTCTGTAATCTCAATCATATCACCTGGAAAGGTCTCACCGGTTTTTACAGCGGTTTCCTTTACAGTATTTTCCTTAGTAATAATAAACACCGACTGTCTGTTCTTTGAAACGGCAGCGGTGTTAATCACTATGCGGGGGTGTTTTTCAGAATCAGTTATAGCTCTGGACAGGAATGCAACCTTAGCGCTCATCTCAGGCAGGATTGCCGGGTCTTTATCAATAAAATTAACTTTAACAGTGACGGACCCTTTGGTTCTGTCTGCCGTGGGGACTATCATATGAACGTTTCCGCTTATGTGTTTATCTGGTATGGCATCCAGAGTTATCTCGCAAGGCCGGCCGTTTTTGACCTTTGCTATGTTGGACTCTGAGACGTCCACCTCCACCATAAGGGAGCTTAAGTCTGCGATGCTGACAACAGCGGCCTTAACGTTAGCGGCGGCGCCAAGCGGGGTGATAATGTCTCCGACATCGGCGTTTTTTGTAAGAACCACGCCGTCAAAGGGAGCACGTATTACTGTGTATTCAACTAAAACATCCGCAGAGCGCAGGGCTGCCCCGCCGGCTCTGATTTTAGAGAGTGCTGCATCTTTTTGAGCTAAAGCCGTCTTGTACTTCATCAGTGCGGTGTCGTATTCCGAGCGGGAAATAAAATCCGCCTCGGAGAGTTTTTTTAGCCGGTTATAGTTTAACTCGGCGTCTTTAAGCTGGGCGGCAGCCAGTGCAAGCTCGTTTTTAGATACTGCAAGGTTGGCTGATGCCTGTTGCCTTGCGCTGACAACATCGTCACTTTCAAGCCTTGCAAGTATATCGCCTTTTTTTATCCGGCTTCCTTCCTCAACGTTAATGGAAACCAGCCGTCCGGTAATTTTTGAAGAAACGGCGGATTTCCTCTGTGCAACCACATATCCGCTGGCATTTAGTACGGTTACCGGCTCAGACGGATACATTAGCGAGGCCACAGAGACGTCGATTTTCAGAACCCTGCCCGCATTGATGTAATATGCAACGGCTACGGTTATTAACAACAGCGCAGTTATGAAATAGAAAGACCTCTTGTGCCGCTTTTGTTTAACAAATGCAGTTTTCTCTATTTTAAGGTCACTGAGTTCAACATCAGGCATAAGCGATAATCTCCGGATATACCAAATTCAACTTATTACAGACATGCTATTTTAACAGATTTTACGACATTTGATGGGAAAAAATAAATGATGCTCTCCTCCCCGAAATCCGACATATAGGTAAGCAAACCGAAATTCGTCTGATAAAAAAACATAATGCTCTTATTATATTCTCTATGGTACAATTCTCTATATATTTGCAATATCTTATTATTTTTTGATAAACTATATTGCATCATCACTCAGACATTACAAGAAGATGATAAAGTTAATAATAAATATAAAAGGAATGGGCTGATAATTAATGAAATCACTAACTGCTGCAATTAAGGTTACGCTGGTTGTTACGGTTCTTTTGCTTTTAAACTGCAGCGGTAAGCCGCATGTTGCAGAAATTTTTTTGCAGCTTGGGCATTCTAACTGGGTAACCAGCGTAAGCTTTAGCCCTGACGGTAAATTTATAGTCTCTGGAAGTTTGGATAGCACAGTAAAACTATGGGATGCTGCCACAGGCTCTCTCATTCGCACTATCTCCGGACATTCTAACAATGTAACCAGCGTAAGCTTTAGCCCTGACGGCAAATTTATAGTCTCTGGAAGTAGGGATGACACAGTAAAACTATGGGATGCCGCCACAGGCTCTCTCATTCGCACTATCTCCGGACATTCTAACACGGTAACCAGCGTAAACTTTAGCCCTGACGGTAAATTTATAGTCTCTGGAAGTGAAGACAACACAGTAAAACTATGGGATGCCGCCACAGGCTCTCTCATTCGCACTATCTCCGGACATTCTAACACGGTAACCAGCGTAAGCTTTAGCCCTGACGGTAAATTTATAGTCTCTGGAAGTGATGATAAAACTGCAAAACTATGGGATGCCGCCACAGGCTCTCTCATTCGCACTATCTCCGGACATTCTAACAATGTAACCAGCGTTAGCTTTAGCCCTGACGGCAAATTCATAGTCTCTGGAAGTAGGGATAACACAGTAAAACTATGGGATGCTGCCACAGGCTCTCTCATTCGCACTATGTCCGGACATTCTATCTATGTAACCAGCGTAAGCTTTAGCTCTGACAGCAAATTTATAGTCTCTGGAAGTGGGGATAGCACAGTAAAACTATGGGATGCTGCCACAGGCGCTCTCATTCGCACCATGTCCGGACATTCTATCTATGTAACCAGCGTAAGCTTTAGCCCTGACAGCAAATTTATAGTCTCTGGAGGTTGGGATAGCACAGTAAAACTATGGGATGCTGCCAAAGGCTCTCTCATTCGCACTATGTCCAGACATTCTAACAGTGTAACCAGCGTAAGCTTTAGCCCTAACAGTAAATTTATAGTCTCTGGAAGTGAGGATGACACAGTAAAACTATGGGATGCTGCCACAGGCTCTCTCATTCGCACTATCTCCGGACATTCTAACACGGTAACCAGCGTAAGCTTTAGCCCTAACAGTAAATTTATAGTCTCTGGAAGTGAGGATGACACAGTAAAACTATGGGATGCTGCCACAGGCTCTCTCATTCGCACTATGTCCGGACATTCTAACAATGTAAACAGCGTAAGCTTTAGCCCTGACAGCAAATTCATAGTCTCTGGAAGTGGGGATTACACAGTAAAACTATGGGATGCTGCCACAGGCTCTCTCATTCGCAATATCTCCGGACATTCTAACTGGGTAACCAGCGTAAGCTTTAGCCCTGACGGCAAATTCATAGTCTCTGGAAGTAGGGATAACACAGTAAAACTATGGGATGCTGCCACAGGCTCTCTCATTCGCACTATCTCCGGACATTCTAACTGGGTAACCAGCGTAAGCTTTAGCCCTGACGGCAAATTCATAGTCTCTGGAAGTAGGGATAACACAGTAAAACTATGGGATGCCGCCACAGGCTCTCTCATTCGCACTATCTCCGGACATTCTAACTGGGTAACCAGCGTAAGCTTTAGCCCTGACGGTAAATTTATAGTCTCTGGAAGTGGGGATAACACAGTAAAACTATGGGATGCTGCCACAGGCTCTCTCATTCGCAATATCTCCGGACATTCTAACACGGTAACCAGCGTAAGCTTTAGCCCTGACGGTAAATTTATAGTCTCTGGAAGTGAAGGCACTCAAAGAATCTGGAGCACCGAAACGGGCAAACAAGTTTCAATAACGGCATATTTGCCCGGCAATGAGTGGATAACTTTTAATGAAAAAAAGCTCGTCTATAATTCATCTTTGCAAGGGGATGAATACATGGCTGTCAGATTTGACAACAAACTGCTGCCGATTTATCCACTTAAATATTACGGGAAAACGCTAAAAAGAAACGAAAAACTAATGTCGGAGTTTGACGCCATACAGCCGGTAATAGAACCCATGCCGATAAAACTCTGGCTGGATACAAGCGAAAATAAAAGGAGATGGGCGGGTGGAGGTTCCGTCTTTTTAATAACGACATTTGTCATCATGTATCTATTATTTGTCAGACGAACTGACCCTATAGTGGTAGCTAGAGAGTTTTTTAAGAAAGCCGGTTTTACAAAAATTACAAATATTAAAAAAGAGCTTTATATTTTACACAAACAAGGGGCACAGATACCTGTATTGGCCTCTCTTTGGAAAGATGGAAAAATCACAGGATGCACGCATATCAGCGCTGCCATTAAGGATAGCGTAAAATCAAAAATATATCTTATCTATAAAGAAGAGAAACACAACGTAAACGAGGGAGTGAAGAAATTAAGAACCAGCTACGGCACAGCGATGGATATAATCCCTCTCTACTCACCAATTCTAGAGGAATCGTTACAAGGTGCTAAGTGTGCGGATGATTTACAGAGACTTGAAAATCCATATACAACAAGAACCGATCCATATCTCGACAAAGTTGCAATTACCGATCCTGTGTGGTTTTACGGCAGAGCGGAAAATATCCAGAACATCTTAAGAGTTATTTCCCAGGGGCAGCATGTTTGCATATGCGGTCTCAGAAAAGTGGGCAAAACTTCTTTAACTAATCAACTTATTCAGCAACTGGTAAAAACTCCGACTGCTTTTATTTATTGCACTCCCACAGATAGTGCCCAATGGCTCTTTGAACAAATCCTGACTAAACTATATAATAAGCTTAAAGCCAACAATATAAAACACCTGCCTAAGATTCCCTCAATTATAAACAAGGATACTTTTCAAAGGCTGTTTTTGCACTATGTTGAAATTTGGAGAAAGGCAAAACAAGCCGAAAGGGTTATTATCTTTTTTGATGAAATAGATAAACTGTTTACCGACAGAAGAGTTAAAGACAATGAAAAGTCTCTGGCAGAATACGTAAACCTTTTTAGCGTGCTGCGTGGATTGGCTCAAACACACAATTGCCTTACCACGGTTACAACATCTTACAGACCGGATGTAAACAGACATAACAAACTTATTGAGACAATTCATGAAAACCCAATGTATAACTCGTTCCAGGAGGAGTTTCTTAGTTTTTTCAACTTAAATGACACCGTTACAATGATAAAGGAAATCGGGCTTTGGAAAGATATTTATTGGGATGATGGAGCAGCCGAAAAAATATTTGAATACACAGGCGGCGACCCTTTCATTTCAAGAGTGTTTGCAAGCTACGCAACAGACAAGGGAGAGATTAAGAAAGTTAGTATTAACAGAGTTGAAGAGACAGCCGGAATGATTTTAAAAACCTTTAGTGAAAACGAAGTCGGGGGGCATTACAAGGAATCAGTATTAGATGAAATGCGAGATGACGAAAAAGAGTTAATCAGACTTATTAACGCTGCCGGCATGGAGGGGTATCCTGAGGCAGGCAACCAAAAAGAACTCTTTGACGCAATGGCAAACATGAAGCGCTACACGCTGGTTGAAAGTATAGAGGGCAGAGTTTTTTTCAGAGCTAAGTTTTTCAGAGAATGGATAAAATGGAGGTCATAAAAAATGAAATATAACTTTACAAATCCGGAAAACGTATTTGTGGGGCACGATGACATTTTAGAAGAGATAAGGAACGGATTAAGAAATGGCGTCTCATTTGCTATCATAGGCGGAGACTGTACAGGGAAGACCGCCATACTGTTAAAAATCAAAAAGGAACTCAGCACTAACCCTTCCGTAAAGCCTTGCTATCTGGATATACGCACATTAGACAAAAAAATGACATTAAACGACCTGTATAAGAAAATTTATGATATAACAGTTAAAGGGCTTAAACAAACAGCGCCACCCTATACAAATAAAAATGAAGACAAATTTGATAATTTTTTGCATAACATCGAAAAAGCCAAATCTGCGATAAAATCGGAATATGGAGAAAACTGGCAGATAGTAATTCTGATTAACAGGCTGGATAAACTCTCACTGCGGTTACCTGACGAGACATTTTACGAAAAACTTAATTTTTTTTTAAGAGCCTCGGAATACAGAGACCGCTTCAGGCTTGTGGCGGCAGGCACAAAAACTCTTTCCAGCTTGATATATGCCGGCTCGTCGCTGAATATTCTAACGAAAAAGTACCTGGGTATAGTTACTGAAGAGGCGGCGAGGGCATTAATCGGATTTGGGTTTACACATGGGTTTTTACCGGAAGTAGAGAAATATTTTTTTGATCTGACAGGCCGCCACCCATATATAATGCAGGGGATTCTACAAAATGTCAAAAAAGACAATAACGTGGATATACATGACATAAACAATGCTAAAGAGACATTTTCACCTCAATGCGATAATTTTAGAACATGGCTTACCGAATTCGATAAATATGTATGTACGGTTTATTACTGTCTCTCAGAGGCTGAGGGTGGAATGCTTACGTATGAAAATATAAAGAGAGGCGTTCACCCCGATGTGACACCTCACGTAGATGACAGCCTGACCACCTTAAAATACCACGGGGTTATAGACAGAAGCGTTCATAGCAGACCCAAAATAGCAGGTGAAATATTTAAGGAGTGGTTTAAAGACCATTGCCCAAAGGGAAATATTATTTTAACTGAAAGATCGGCTTTGATAAACGCACTAAGTAATATCATCAAAGCTGTTAATGACTCTGCACTAAATGACACCGATAAGACCACTGCAATCAGTACATTGAATCAGGCCGTGAAAAAACTTCAAGCCACCGGCAGTGACGACACAATAGATAAGAAAGGCCTATCTGACAGCATAAAGGGAATTCTACAAACCTCCGGTACGATTCTAAAAACATCAAAAGACTATATTTCAGGCGCAGAAACTATCGGCAAGTTTATAGGGGATGGGGTTAACTTACTTGCCGGTTTGCTTTAAATGCAGTTAACTCCGGCAGATAGTTTTCTGTCATCTTAAGATGCAGAGAAAAGACTGGATTGTAGCGAGGTATTAGTTTTTTTTCTTTCCAAAAACCACGACCCAGTAGTTACCCTTGATATTTTTTTCAGCCGGTTTCTCCCTGGATATAAGAGAGGCGCCAACCTCCGCATAGTTTGGATTCATAATATTTGAGCAGTGGGCGGGACTATTAAGCCAGTCCCTTACAACAGCTCCGGGAGTTTCCTGCCCCAGTGCAATATTCTCTCCAACAAATCTTAAAGGATACCCCTCTTTTTCTACCCGCTCTTTAACTGTCTCACCCTTTTTGGATTCATGTGAGAAGTAATCATTGGCAGACATATCTTGTGCGTGCGTGCGCGCTGCGGCTGAGAGTATTGCATTACAGGTAAGCGGCTACGTTTTTCTGAAAGCATCCTTGCCGCATGCCCTTGCTTCCGCCCTTGCTTCATTTATTGCAGAAAGAAACCTTTTGCATATGATGTCATCTGAGGAAAACACCACATTAGCACAATAAAAGCTCATCAGTGTAAATAATAATAAAAAAGCAGTTGTTTTCATTTTATTTTCGTATAATTCCATCCTGAGTTTAGATATTGAATTAAATTATATAAATACTCCCTACTGCGCCGGCTTTGGTGTTAGCAGTGTATCCGGTTGAATCAGCTGTACTCCCGGCTGAATTGGTTGGACTCCCGGCTGAAACAACTGAACTTCCTGCTGCACAGGCCGGACTTCCTGCGTTTGCTTAACGACGGATAACTTATCTATTTTAATACTGAGGGTTTCAAAGCGGGCCGACATAGTCTCTATTTCTTTTTTTAAACTTTCTAATCTGCTGCGTTCATTATAATAAAAAAACCAGCCGGAAAAAGTAATTATTATAAAAAAAAACAGAATAACAATATGTATAACAGAGTATTTATTCTTTTTATCTCCACCTGATTCCGACTGTTCAATTTCGAGCTCAAGTTTCGTCTTTTCCGTCAAAAGTATCTCCTGACTTCAAACTTAAAAATCTCCACATCTGTATCATGTGGATTAATACCGGCCTTCATTTTAGTAATCCTTAATTGCTCCTCCACGGTGTCCACACCCTCAAGGGCCGGAAGCAGCAGAGCACGTCTGTTGCCCTGTGCCACTATGACGCCATACTTAGCGGGGTCAAGCTCAGAAATGCCATCTACCTTCACAGGACTGGTAAGGACGTCAACTGAGTACGTTATATCTTCCAGTTCATCAGAGCGTACCGGAGAGAATCGCGGGTCATCGGTGGCAGCCGACAGTGCATTTCTGATTATCTCCCATGCAACATTTTCACGAACCGGATAGAACGTGCCTATACAGCCTCTGAGTTGCCCGGCTTTCTTTAGGGATACAAAAACCCCTGCACGCTCTTTCATCTCACTACCCATATCATCCGGTGGAGTTATCATCACCTTGTTTTTAACGTACTCTGATATGGCCTCTTTGGCTAATTGTACAAGCGGGTGCATTATGTATTCCTCTTCATGGCGTAATCTGCAATTAACATAAGTGCCTCTCTCTCAGGAGAGTCATCAAAAAAGGAAGCAATTTCTTCTTTTGCCTCGCTGACGATTTCCCCGGCCTTTGTGTATGTTTTTTCGATAATGTCATATTGCCGCAGCAGAGAGATTATTCTTGCCATATCCCCTGCGATTTCAGTTTCCGGCTTGCCCTCATCTATAGATTTTATTATCCCTGTAACCTCCTGCCTTTCCGCCTCATCTGCATAGTTGAGAAGATATATAAGTGGAAGTGTGATTTTTCCCTCGATAAGGTCTTTGCCAAGGCGTTTTCCAAGGAGGTTTTCATCCGCTTGAAAGTCCAGAATATCGTCACACATCTGAAACACTATGCCGCACTTAAGGCCAAAGGAGGTAAGGGCCTCCACTTTGTCTGCCGGTACATTTCCAAGCAAGGCGCCAATCCTGCATGAGGCGGAAAAAAGAGAGCCGGTCTTTTTTGCCACAATGTTTATATAGTCATCCTCTGCGATAGAGGGGTCGGCTATTTTTTGTAACTGGAGAATTTCGCCCTCGGTCATCTTTGTAGCCGCCTGAGCGATGGCCTCGATGATGTGGTGGTCATTTTGTTCAACGGCAATCCTGAGGGAATTGGCATAAAGATAATCTCCAACCAGAATTACCACCTGGTTTCCCCATATAGAGTGAGAGGTGGTCTTACCGCGGCGGACGGCGGCGCCGTCAACTACGTCGTCATGCAAAAGCGAGGCCGTGTGAATAGCCTCTATCACACCGGCAAATATATGGCTCTTGTTGCCGCTATAGCCGGCAAGTGCGGCGCTCATTACTAAAAACAGCGGCCTGAGACGTTTCCCCCCACCCCCTATTATGTGTTGTCCTATTACCGGTATTAAGACGGCATCACTTTTGAAAATATCAGCCAGCCTCTTTTCGACTTGTTTTAATTCATTGTCGTATTTGTCAAATACGTCCTGAACATTCAATAGTTTTTTGCCTTTCAAGGTCTTATCCTTATTTTTTCAAAATCAAAACCATGTTCCTCAAGATAATGTATATCCTCGGGCCTGAAAGCCCCCTTTTCCGTTATTATAGCAGTTATGTACCTTGCAGGTGTTACATCAAAAGCAATGTTTCTTACTTTAACACCATCAGGAGCTATTTTACACTTGCCAAAGATATTTGTTACCTCGCCGGAGTCTCTTTCCTCTATAGGGATACTATCGCCGTTAGCAAGTGTCAGGTCTATGCTGCTAAGTGGTGCTGCAACATAAAACGGAATGTTATTTTCCTTAGCCAACACGGCTATCGAATATGTTCCGATTTTATTGGCCACATCGCCGTTTCGCACCGTCCGGTCAGTTCCTACAATACATAAATCCACCTCGCCTTTTTTCATAAGCGCCCCTGCCGTGCTATCGGTTATCAGGGTTACGTCTATGCCGTCCTGCATGAGTTCCCATGCAGTGAGGCGTGCTCCCTGAAGCACCGGTCTGGTTTCATCGGCTATAACAGAGATGTTCTTGCCCTGTGCCTTAGCGATACGCATTGGGGCGGTTGCCGTGCCAAATCCGCCTGTAGCAAGTGAGCCCGCATTACAGTGGGTAAGAACCCGGCTGCCGGGCATGATGAATTCCGCTCCAAACCTGCCTATGGTTTTATTTATCTCTATGTCTTCATTTAAAACCGATATGCCGTCTTCAATCAATAGTTCTTTTATCTTCTTTACGGGTAACGACTGGTTTTTCTTAAGCAGCTCAGCCGCCCTCTCTGTTGCCCAGCGGATATTTACCGCCGTGGGGCGGCTATCCAGCAAATCCTTAAATACCGGCGCAAGTTTGCCGGTCAACTCTGCGCCGCTTGCCGCCTCTGTTGATTTTGCAGCAAGGGCAATTGCCATAGATGATGCTATTCCAATAGCAGGCGCCCCTCTTATTGATAGATTCTTTATACAATCCACAACCTGCATATAGTGGGTACATTTAATATAGGTTACCTCTGTGGGAAGCACCCGCTGGTCAAGTATTGCAACACAGTTGTGCTCCCACCTTAAAGTTTCTACCATTTCAATATGTCTCCTTCAGTCTTTATAAAAAACACCAGTTTATATAATATACTATCATGGCAAGTAACATAAAGGTGGTAAGCAAAATTTTCTAAATAATTGTTATATTGAAAAATTTTCCCCCGACTACGGAGAGTTTAAGGCAATTACACTGAGGATTGTTTACTTAATGAGGCCTAAAAGTTTGGAAATAACATCTTAAAATCTAAACCTTATACCGCCTAAAAACCACCTGTCAGGATTATAAAAAGCAGAAGAATTATATTGTTCTCCGTTGAACATGTTGTACGCCGACAGGTATAGTTCAGTTGTTACAGTATCGCTTAAGTCTATTGCTTTAGTTAGGTGCAAATTTAAGATTACGTCATTGTAGTGGGCATCATAAGTAAAGCTTTTGTTCCATCTTATGTAGTGGGCGGCAAGTAAGGCCTTAAGTAATCCAATTTTTTCAAACTTTAGCGTAGCATTGTAGTCATAAGACGATGTTGATTCATTGGTTGATGGCAGATAATCCCAGACATAGGTTAAATTGTAGTTAATTCTGAAGTATTTGAATATAGGTACCGATGCCATCTCAACAGAAAAACCTTTTCTTCTGATAGTGTCCTCATTGCGGTAAGTGCTTGTGTATGAACCGTCTGTGTCTGTAAAATATACTCTTTTAAGTGAATTTCTTATATCATGATAAAAAGCCGTTGTCTTAAACGAGATGTAATATATGTGTGTTGTTTCTATGCCTGCCTGATATGAGTATATTTCAACAGGTTTTAAATCAGGGTTTGGCTTTAGAAACAAACCACCGGTGGATGTGCCGGAAAGAGTGGGCGAGGTAAAGCCCCTTGCAGTAGTGGCTCTGAATAATGTCATGTTATCAAGCTCGTAAGTAAAGCCTATGCTCGGACTCACAAAATAACCGTTTATGTTGTTATAGTCATATCTTATTCCCGGAATAAAACTTGCTTTTCCTAATGAGATGGTATCGTTAAGATAAACTGCATATTTTGTCACTGTTGTATCTGCAGAAATAAATGGAGCTGCTCCATAGGATTGCAATATGCTTCCAACATCTATATCAGTCTTAACCATTGTGTTTTTTATATCAGTACCAAAAACAACAGAATGATTGCTTGTTTGCCATACGAGTTTAGCGTCACCGCCGATTGTCTTTTCAATAGCAGAATAGCCCAGATACAAATCCCCTGTAGTCTTTGGGTCTTCAACTCCCAAGACATAGTTTAACTGGCCGTTTTTAAGCTGTAAAGAGTATATAGATGTGGAGAATTGTAATTCAGAGTTTATTTTATAATCCATGGAAAGTTTACCTAAAAAATTGTTTTGTAAACCTTCACCTTTTAAATCGAAATCTTTTAAATCTCCAAATCCATCTTTTGTTTTTGTATAAAACAGGTGTAGATTAACTTTCAAAGTATGATCGGGGTTATAACTGAATTTGGAAAATAAAGTGTTTTTATCTAAAGCTCGATTATTTGTCATGCTACTGCCGTATTGGCGTCCAGCGTCTAAGTAATAATGCATTCTAAGTTTCTCGATAATACCCCTTGCCTCAATATTGTAATCTTGAATATTATTACTGCCATAGAGTACCTTTACAGTCATGTCAGGTTTATTGAAGTTACGACCGCGGGTTTTTGTAATTATATTTATAACACCGCCTAAAGAAGAGCCCCAGACTGATGAGGCCGGGCCCCTGATTATTTCTATTTTGTCTATTATTTCAACCGGAATGGAATTTGTAATTCCAACGCCGCTGTTTAAATTATTTAATTCCACACCGTCTAAGAGCACCAACACCTGATTTTCTAATGAGTTATTTATATGATACAAGCCAGGGCCGCCGAAGTTCTGTCCGTTATGTTCCACGAAAAAACCCGTGACGTAGTTGAGGAGTTCCTCAACAGTGCTGGCGTGAAATGTCTCAATATCCATTTGTGTTAAGATTGAGTAATCATAAGGGGTTTTTTTAATGAATTGTCGTGACCTTGTAGGGGTTGAAATGGTTGCGTTGTCGTCAGTCACAGCAGACATATTATACTGTGTGGGATTAAGAGCAATTTTAAGCAATACGCCGGCCAACTCCCTGTCATAGGCGCTTGTAGAGTTATCCTCAATGATTTTTCTAAGCATTACAGGGTCTTTCTCTACACTATATGGTGATATATAATCTTTTGTTGTGTTGTCTTGCTCAGCAAAAGAGCTTTGGCAAACGGCAGCGGAGTAAAAAAGTAAAAAGACAAACAAAATCAGCCCTCTTTTTATGTCAGCTTCAAAACATTTAAGCATAATAACCTCCTGTTGCTAAAAACATATGGAGTCAGACAAACAAGCCTACGTCTAAATAAAACTATTATAAGATAGTATCTTAAAAAAGTCAACTAAAGTTTTTAATAATGATGTCAGCCTGGTTATACCAAGTAGCAGTCATGGCGGTAAAAAACCATTTTTTTGCAACTTAAAGGCAGCTTGTGTTATCATGGATGGAATATATGCCGGAAATTAAAAACGAAATCATTGCCGGGATTTTAAGGGAACTTTCAAAGTATCTACAGGGTAAGGAAAAGGCTTTGAAGCTTTCTCTGATAGCTTTTTTCTCGCGTGGACATCTGCTGATAGAGGATCTGCCGGGGCTCGGTAAGACCACATTGGCTATCGCAATAGCACAGGCTCTCGGCCTGTCATTTGGCAGGATTCAGTGTACAAGCGACCTTCTGCCTACAGACATAACAGGGCTTTCCATTTTCAAGCAGGGTAAGAGTGAGTTTGAATTCCGTAAGGGGCCTATTTTCAGCAACATCGTTTTGGTTGATGAGATAAACCGTGCTACCCCTAAGACCCAAAGCGCACTCCTTGAGGCTATGGGAGAGAAGCAGGTTACTATTGAGGAGACAACGTATAAGCTTGCCAGACCCTTTTTCGTTATAGCAACTCAAAATCCGATTGAACACTATGGGACGTTTCCACTGCCGGAGTCGCAACTGGACCGTTTTATGATGAAAACCGGCATAGGTTACCCTCACAGGGCTGCGGAGATGGATATCATGAGGGGAGGCAGCAGGCGGGAAGCCCTGTATTCGATAAAACCGTTTTTAAACACCGGGGAATGTATAAAAATCCAGGACAGCATACGTAAGGACGTCTATATCTCTGAGAAAGTTCTTGAGTATTCAATTAATATAATAGAGGCAACACGAACCAGCAAATACCTTATAGCCGGGGTATCCACCCGCGGGGCCCTTGCCCTTGCCAACACCGCCCGGGCAAACGCTTACTTTAACGGCAGGGACTATGTAATCCCCGAGGATATTAAAGAGCTGGCGGAGTTTACCATCCCCCACAGGGTACTTTTTAAAGAAGAACCCGACTCAGTGAGCAAAAGGGAGATAATAAGATCGCTTTTAGAGAAAATCCCCGCCCCTCTGTAATAAAAGTAAATAAAGCCGGCACTATTTACATTGTTTTATCAATAGTTATCGGTGTTTCGGCCACCAACACGGGCAATAACCTCATATACCTTATAACGGCGGCTATTTTAAGTTTTATGGCTGTATCCGGTGCATTTGGCAGAAAGAACATCTTTAAACTTCAGGTTGAACTGGGATTTCCCGATGAGATGTATGCTAAGAGGGACTTTACATTGCGTGTTAACTTAATCAATCATAAGGCATATCTGCCAGCCTCGCTTGTGAAAGTTAAAATTGAGGGCAATGAAATCATGTTTCCTTATGTGGGGCCGAAGTCAGGAGATCAAAAAACCCTGAATATGCAGTTTCCCAAAAGGGGACCTCTTACCATTGACTCTGTGGAGGTTTCATCGGTATTTCCATTTAATCTGTTTACCAGATACAGACAGCTGGAAATTAAAACGGAAATTATCATATACCCGGAGCCTCAAAAGTGTACAATTTCTGCGGTAAGCGAAAAAACAAGATTGTCCAAAGGTGAGAGTTCATCAGACAGAGCCGGCTATGATTCGGATATCATATCGGTTCGGGATTATATACCAGGGGATCCACAGAAATACATTCACTGGAAGGCAACGGCACGCACAGGGGCGCTTAAGACCAAAGAGCTGTCATCCTTAACTTTTGAGCCGGTTGTGCTTGATTTTGAGCTCCTCCCTGCTGCTTTACCGCCGGAAGCTAAAATATCCTGTATTACATGGTTGGTAATTGAGCTATCTAAAAAGAACACGCCCGTGGGGCTTAAAACCAAAGGTAAGTTCTTTAAGCCAGATACCTCAAATACATCAAAACGGGCTATGCTCAATTACCTTGCCCTTATGCCGGCATCAGTGTAGGGAATGGAGATTCTACAGATCGAAAGACTTCATGGCGGCTCTTCTGTTTGTCATTGTGTGGTCAACGTTTGACATAAGCGCCTCAGGGTTTTCTTTAAGTGCTTTGTACTTTAATTGCATTGGTGAGCTGATTTTTTCAACATCACGTAGTTTTTTTAAAATCACACAGTTGAACAACTGGCTGTAGCTTTTAAAAAACATATCGGTATAGTCTGCTGCGTGGTCGTAGAGATAAAATCTGAAAAACCTCTTGTGAGCCTCAACTATATAGGACTCCAACACCTCAAAGCCGTTTAAAGTGTAGAAGTCATGAAACAAAGTCGGGCTTAACTGGTAAAAACCATGATTTAAAAAATTATCGGCAGGTGTGAAATGCAATACCAGTGCGCCGGGTTTTGCCGCTGAAACTATGTTTACAAGAACTGATTTTATATCAAAAATATGCTCGAGAGTGCCGGCATCTATGATGAGATTGAACCTGCCGCGGAAGCTCTCGGGGAAGGGTTCCTCAAGGTCATGGAGTATCTTAGGTTTATCAAAATCATACTTATCAACATCGTAATAGTCACTTTCTGATATTCCCAGAAACTCAAAAAACGTACTCGCATGGATAAAGTCACGCGCTTTAGGATTTCTCAACACAATAGATGTGCCGCTGTAGCGGCGAATTGTTTGAGGATTTGTAAAAGCTACGTCCTCCGTCCTAAGCCACCGCATAAGGTCATGCTCGTCAGCGTAAATATCCTGATTACCCAGAGTTAAGACCGGCCCGGCAAGGCCATATTTCTTTTTGCTACGGATTATCAGTTTTAAAAAGCTCTGCTGAAGTCCCATCTTATCCTCCTGCTGTTGATTGCCAAGTTTATTTCCCACCCTAAGAGCAAAATTAATTCCCCGCTTTTTAGTTAATAAATTATATAACTCAACCTGCAATTAAGTCCACCTATGAGTGTCCAGCACCTCCTTTTTTCTGATAATGAGGCGGCTGGGAGCAAGCGGCGCATCGTTACTCTTTTGACTGCAACCAGGGCTGAGAGTTTACAGTCATTTAATTGACAGTACACACTTAATAAAAAGAAAAATCCGCAGCCTGTATGATACACGGTATTTTACTTATTTTGTTAAGTTACTGATAATACAAGATTATTTATTGTTTAACAGAAAAAACCACCCACAATTGTCAAAAAGTAAATTCTATGCCCGCTATGGCACTGTTATTGCATATATGTTTGTTGTGAAAAGTAATGAAGATAGTCCCTTAATATTAATTATTAAATACGGAGGGAGCGATGGATAAGCAAGTGTTTAGTGCAAAGGTGCCGGCTGAGAAAATAACGGCCGACGACATCAGGGCCGAAATGGTAAGGTTTGAGAAACTTATTGACAGTGCCTTTAAGAGACTCAACAGACAGGTGGAAATTCTTGAGGCGATAGAGGCCTCGGTTGAGTTAAAAATCGCCAATCTTGAACGGCTTATGCAAATGAACGATTGTATCAGCAGCCAGTCAAATGACGGTAACCGCCGCTACGAGGTCATAGCTCTGGCACGCAGGGGACTTAAGATTGACGAAATAGCCGACATCCTCGGCATCACAAAAGGTGAGGTTGACCTTATCCTCAACCTCGAGTTTTGAGACACTCTGCTGTTTTAATCCGAGGGAGCCGGAAAACTTTTCCCGTCTCCAGAAAAGAATGTACCGCAAAGAGCCTGACAAAGCAGTCCTAAGAAGCTAAAAAAGGCTTTATTTTTAATAAGTTACATTATTGGCATAATATTTGCAACTCAAATATTTGGAGCGACTAAAATGTACAAAGGAATATACATAGCTGCATCCGGTGCAGTGTCAAAGATGAAAGAGCTGGAACTTGTTTCCAACAACATAGCCAACTCCAACACCTATGGTTATAAACTTGACAGAATGGGTTTCAGAGATTTTCTGCTTACTGAGCTAAACGAAATGCAACAATACAACGACGGCAGAGATATGACTTACCACTCCGGCATATACACAGACCGCACAATGGGCGGCCTGATTCATACCGGTAATCAACTTGATGTGGCTATAAACGGTACCGGATATTTTGTTTTAGACGGCAATAAATACACAAGAAACGGTAATTTTAAGGTTAACTCGGAAGGATTCCTTGTAAATGACGACGGAAGGCTTGTGCAGGGAACTAACGGGCCTATTGAAATCCCAAATGGAGATGTTAACGTCAGCAGCAACGGTAATATCTCAGTAAACGGCGTGTTTATGGACAGACTTCAGATTGTTGATTTTGCCGACCCCAAGACGGTCTATAAACAGGGGGATAGCACTTTTGCCTCTCAAGAGGAGGCCTTTCAATCAAATTCAACTGTGGAGCAGGGGCATCTGGAGACCTCTAATGTCAACATTGTAAGGGAAATGGTCAACATGATTGAGCTCTACAGAGAGTATGAATCACACCAGAAGATTATGCAAGCTTTCGATGAGGCCACAAGTAAGGTAACTAACGACATGGCAAGGCTATAATGACAACAGGGTTATACCAAGTAGCAGTCAAAAGAGTAACGAGGCGGCAAGGAGAAAGCGACGCTTCCCCTTACAGGGGATTCCCCTTTAGGGGAGACGTCAAGGAGCTTTCAACGAAGCCAACAAAGTTAATCGAATGAATGCAACTTGGTATTAGAGGTTTAAGGAGGGTATAAGGAATGCAAAGATCACTTTTTATAGCGGCAACCGGGATGACGGCACAGCAGACCAATATTAATGTTATATCAAATAATCTGGCTAACGTAAACACTTATGGTTATAAGCAAGGAAGGGCGGAGTTTCAGGATTTAATGTATCAGGCTATTATAAGCCCGGGAGCTCAGACGGCCGAGGGCATGGTATCCCCTACAGGCGAACAGATAGGCCTTGGCGTAAGGCCGGCGGCTGTTGGAAAAATATTTAAACAAGGTGACTTTATAAATACAGGTAATGAAATGGACCTCGCTATCGAGGGTCAGGGCTTCTTTCAGATTTTAATGCCCGACGGTACAATTGCATATACCCGTTCAGGTGCTTTTAAATTAAATCAGGACGGCAACATTGTCAACGATTCAGGGTATCCCCTTGAGCCTGCCATAACGGTACCTAATGACACTGTATCTTTTAGCGTCAGCACAGACGGCATTGTGTCGGTGCTTCAAAACACTCAGACCAGCTATACCCAGCTTGGACAGATTGAGCTTGCCAGATTTGTCAATCCCTCAGGGCTGAAGGCTTTAGGTAAAAACCTTTTTCAGCAAACCGACGCCTCAGGGGCTGAAACCCTGGGGACTGCCACACAAGACGGTTTCGGCTCCATAGCCCAGGGATTTTTAGAGACCAGCAATGTCAGTGTTGTCGATGAAATGGTTAACATGATAGTGGCACAGAGAGCGTATGAGTTTAACTCCAAAGCCATACAAACGTCTGATGAAATGCTCCAGACTGCTAATAATCTCAAGAGGTAACGGCTGATATGACGGCAACTATTTTTTTAACAATGCTTATGGCTGTATGGAGCCCCGAGGAGGCAGTGAGAACATATGTCACGGAGGTCTATCCGTGGCCTGATGTATCGGTAAACGCTGTTAATCCGGCAGCGGAGTATCCTGAAATGCCCCCTGTGGAAGTCAGTTTTTATAAAGGCTCTATCCCGGGCAGGGCTGTGTTTACCATGAGGTTTTCCGCCGGTGAAACCTACTACTATGAGACGGACGTTGAGGCACGGGATTGGGTTGTCTTTAATAAGAGACCCCTGAAAAAAGGTACAATACTCACTTATGAGGATATTACCAAAAGCCTTTACAGCGTAAGAAGAATTCCCTCAGGTGCTATAACTGATGAGGCACTATGTATCGGGAAAATGGTTAATCACACAATACCAGCCAACCGGCCCCTTACGGTTGCACTTGTTGAAACAGCCCCTGTTGTGATAAAAGGCCGTGAGGTTGTTATGACGGTTAAAGGCGATGAGTATAAGATAACTATGAGAGGAATAGCCAAAGATGACGGCACTGCCGGGCAATATATCAGGGTGGTAAACCCCAAATCGAAAAAAATAATCTTCGGCAAAGTCATTGACAGCCGCACTGTGATTGTGGATAACTAACTATGAAAAAAGCATTGATACTGACATTAGCAGTTTTTTCAGTTTTAACAGTATATGGCTGTGGGACACCGGCAAGTAAACTCCCCGCTCAGTCGTCAAAGTACTACTATGGAGGAGATTCTGAAAGACGTCCGGAAAACGGTTCTCTGTTTACTGACACAGCAAGCCTCTATGAGGATAAAAAAGCCAGACGGCTTAACGATCTGGTGACAATAAATATTACAGAAAGCGTAAAGGCTAATAATAAAGAGGAAACAACCGGAACTAAAAGCTCCTCGGTAAATGATGGCATAACAGGTCTTTTTAATGTCTCGGCCGCCTCCCTTGGCCTCTCAAACGGAAGCGCCTCTTCCAATCAGCTTAAAGGCTCGGCAAAGAACAGTTTCAGCGGCAAAGGCGAGACCAAACAGGAGGCTAAACTCGTTGCCACTATAACAGCCAAGGTCATTGAGATGCTTCCTAACGGCAATCTCGTGATTGATTCAAGAAAAGAGGTTACCATTAATTATGAGACACAAATACTGGTACTTCAGGGTATAATAAGGCCCGATGATGTTGACTCATCAAATAGTGTTTCAAGCTCTAAGGTGGCCGACGCAAGGTTGTATCTTGTAGGGGACGGCTACTTACAGGAGCTGCAATCACCGGGTTGGCTTGTAAGACTGTGGGATAAGATTTCACCTTTATAAAAAGGATAGAATCAGATATGAAATATTTAAATAAAATATGCTTAAGCTGGAAAAAGGTTGGCACGGTGATTGTGCCGGCATTGTTGACGATTCTTTTTACCGTGGCAGCCCATGCCGAACGAATTAAAGATATATCCACACTTAAAGGAGTAAGGGAAAACCAATTGGTCGGCTATGGCCTCGTTGTGGGTTTAAACGGTACCGGAGATAAAAAGGGCCCCATGCTCCAAAGCATATCTAACATGCTCTCACGCATGGGAATTTCATTAAGCTCAAAAGACGTCAGCGCTAAGAATGTGGCTGCCGTAATGGTAACGGCAGCACTGCCGGCATTTCCTAAGGTAGGTATGAAAGTAGATGCCAACGTATCAACCATAGGCGATGCAAAGAGCCTTCAGGGCGGCACTCTTGTTATGACCCCCCTTCAAGGCCCTGACAATAAGGTCTATGCTCTTGCCCAGGGCAGTGTAACAATCGGCGGTTTTGCTGCTGCCGCACCCCAGGGCGGCGCTGCTGTAACTAAAAATTTTCCCACCGTAGGCACTGTCTCAAGCGGTGCCACTGTTGAAAAAGAATTTGGTTTCGATTTGGCCGCCGCCGAGGATATTTCTTTTAATTTGAAAAGTTCCGATTTCACAACGGCATCAAACATCAGGGACGCTATAAACGGTTTTCTTGGCGGTAATTTTGCCACCACCCCTGACCCAACCTCGGTTAAAGTTAAAATTCCGCCTAAGTACAACGGTAAAGTTGTAGAGCTTGTAAATAAACTCGAGGCCCTTGACGTTAATATTGACAAAAGAGCGAAAGTTATTGTGAATGAACGTACCGGTACAATTGTAATAGGTGAAAATGTTAAACTACACCCCGTGGCAATAGCCCACGGTGATTTAACTATAGAGGTGAAGATGCCTATGCCGCAGGAGCCGGGTTCGGTGGTGCAGCCGGCGGCGGCAATAGAGGTTAAGGATAAAAACGTATCACTTACGAAAGTTACCGGCTCTAATCTCAACGAGATAGTGGCCGCTTTGAATAAACTTGGCGTGACGCCGCGTGACCTCATAGCCATACTGCAGTCGTTGAAAGCATCCGGTTCTCTTACGGCGGATTTGGAGATAATATAAAAAATGCCGGTAAATGAGATTGATTCATATAAAGGCTTGCAAAGCCTCAAAGGGAAAAAGGATGAAAAGTCCGTAAAAACTGTTGCGCGTGAAATGGAGGCTCTTTTTATAGAGCAAATGCTGAAGGCTATGAGAAAGACTACACAACCAATGTTTGGAAAAGGCCTGGGGGGCGATGTTTTTATGGGAATGTTTGACACTGAACTCTCACGTGAGTTTGCCCAAAGAGGGCTCGGTTTACAGGATATGATTACCAAACAATTAAACAGGCGGAACGAAAATCAGGGGAAAAATTACATAAAAGATGAGGATGGTTTAAAGAAAAATACTAAAAATGCCGATATAGTAGTAACAGAATCAGAGGACTCGATAAATTAAGTGCAGGAGGCATGTTATGAAAATATATGGCAATAAACCACCCGAGACAACAGAGATAGGCGGCGGCACCAGAAAGACCGTCAAAACGTCAAAGGAAAAGGACACTACAACAGGTAAGGCCACCGGTGATATGGTCAATATTTCCGGAGGTGGAAGGGCGATAGAGGAAATCAGGAACACCTTAACCGGCCTGCCGGAGACCCGTGACGAGAGGGTTGCGGCGGTAAGCTCCGCTATAAAAGACGGCACTTATAAGGTATCTCCTGAAAACATAGCATCCAAGATGCTTCAGGAAATGATGTGAAATATGTGGCAGACATAAAGAAGGTTCTGCAGGGCCAGTTGCAGGGCTATCGAAATCTCTTTACTCTTATGACCAGAGAGAGGGAATGCCTTGTTGATTTTAACGAGCAGGCTGTTGAAGAGCTCTCAAAGGAGAAAGATACACTAATTCTGAAGTTACGCCTCTTAGAAGACGAACGTTTAAGATTAATGAAACGGCTGAGCAGTGAAATTTATTCGCAGTCTCCACAGTTAAAGGAACATTCAACTGACAGTAAAAAAGCCTCCTCCATAGATTTTAATTTAGCAAAATTAAGCGCCTTAACCGGCGATGAGGAGTTCCTTGAGATACGCTCAAATTTAAGGTCATTACTTCAGAGCCTCGAGGAACTAAATAGTTTTAACAAAGTCCTGATAGACCGCTCCCTTAGTTATGTGAAAAACAACCTCAACTTTCTTAATACTTTAGGTATAAGCAAGATGAAGAAAGATAATACAGGGATGTTTTTGACAAAGGAGGCGTGACGTGTCCATAGGCTCACTATTTGACATAGCCCGTTCGGGCATAATGGTTACAAAGGCAGCCCTTGACGTAACCGGTAACAATATTGCCAACGTCAACACTCCCGGATATAGCAAACAGGAGGCCTCTCTTAGTACTGCCGTCTCCTCATACACATCTTACGGCTATATGGGAAGAGGTGTTGACCTTCAAGATATAGAAAGACGTGTTGACAATTTTCTTGAAAAACAGCTCCTTCAGGAAAATCATTCTATCGGCAAATATACCGTGCTTGATGATATGTACTCTGCAATAGAGAATTCTTTTAATGAACAAGCCGGTGTAGGGCTCATGAGTGTTATCAGTGGTTATTTTGATGCATGGAAAGATGTGTCGGCTAATCCGGATACACTTGAACAGCGTAATGTTCTTATCAGCAAGGGGACTGAGTTAGTTGCCAAGGCCAAACAAATAGAGAGAAATTTCCAGGACCTGTCCCGCTCACTTGGTGTTGAGCTGCCAAATATAATTGAAAGAGTTAATAATATAGCCTCAAATATAGCCTATCTTAACGAGCGTATTGCCGAGGGAGAGGCCGGCACCAATAAGCAGTCAAATGATTTCAGAGACCAGCGCGGGGCTCTCTTGACAGAGCTTTCTCAACTGGTTAAATTTGACACGTTAGAGGACAATTCGGGAAGAACCACTGTTATAATAGGTGACAGAAACCTTGTAAGCGGCAGTATAGTTCATAATCTTTCTCAGGATATAACTGCCGATGGTAAGGACAAGCTGCTATTAGACAATATAAATATAACAGACAGAATAACCGGCGGAAGGCTTGCATCTATTTTTCAGATGAAAAACAGTGACCAAATCGGGATACCGTATGCTCTTACAGAGTTAAGAAAAATAATTGGAACAATAACTAACAAGGTCAATATAATTCATTCCAGCGGATTTGGCATATCCCCTGTGGCAAGTGACATCACTGTCACTAACAAAACCCCTGACAATACCACTAGCGGCAATTTAAACTCTGTTACGCTCACAGATTTTGCTAATTTCACTTCCGGCGAGTATCAGATTAAATTTACATCTTCTACGACTTATGACCTGTATCGCAATGGCTCGGCAGTAAGCTACGATAATATTTACACCGGCGCAACAATGGCATCGTTAGCATCAGTGGGGGGAGACATAGCATTTAACGGTATTAATGTTCACTTTGGATACATACCCAGCTCAGGGGATACATACTACATATCGGCAAGGAATAAGGATTTTTTCAATGATCTGAAGCCTGTTGCGCTTATAAAGAAATCATCCGGCATGGATGTTTCATCTACAAGCATATATGACAGGACATCACTGACTTATAAAAACTATGAGGTTAGATTTACAGACTCCAACAATTACCAGCTCTACGATATACACTTGCAATCAATCACTGGTTCAGGCAGTGTAGTTGGGGGCGACACTCTGCTGATAGACGGTATGCAGGTAAAACTCACCGGAACACCTAATAGAGGTGATGTTATCAAGCTCTCTCCCACAGATGCAGCGGTGACTAACGCAGGAGTGGCCATAAAACAAACAAATGACGTTGCAGCAGCAAGTACTGTATTAGGAAAGTATGGTGATAATATTAATGCTCTTGCTATGGTAACATTAAGCCTGAGCAGGCAGAGTGAACTCACAAACTCCACATTTAATACCTACTATAACAACATAGTAACAACTGAGGGTGGATTTGCCAGATCAGCAAAAGACAACCTTAAATTTACAAAGAATGTAACGCAGCAGTTGCAGTTGCAAAGAGATAGTGTCTCCGGTGTGTCGCTTGATGAGGAGGCAATGAATCTCGTAAAGTTCCAAAAAGGGTTTGAAGCAGCGGCCAGGTTGGTGAGTGTAACGGATGAAATGCTGAAAATATTGGTGAACTTATGAGCGTAAGAATGTCACAATTTTTGACAAACGACAGGGTCAAGTATAGCTTCCAGAGTAGCTTTGCAAAACTATATGAGACACAGGAACAGATGGCCACGGGGCTTAGAATAAACCGCCCCTCCGACGACACAATCGGTATGTCAAAAGTCCTTGATTACAAACTCTCTATAACCAACAACGACCAGTTCAGAAGAAATATGGATGACGCCAAGGGGTTTTTGGAAATCTCCGATACCACAATGGAGACATTAACAGATAACCTGCAGCGCTTACAAGAACTCATAGTGGATGGAACAAACGGCTCAAGGAATGCTGTTGACAGAATAGATATAGGCAGGGAAGTTACTGTAATAAAAGACGCTATTTTCCGGCTCTCAAATGTGAAGTACAGATCACGGAATATATTTTCCGGCCATAAAGTTGATCTTGCAACCTTTGCCACCTCAGGGAGTTCATATCATTTTCAGGGAGATGCAAACCTCATTAATGTGGATATCAACTATGATGCACGAGTTACAGAAAACGTAACCGCCTCCGATACATTTATGATTTCTATAGCGAAGACTCAGACTATTACGCTTGAGCGTGGCCTCTATGCTCACTACATACCGTCAACTAAAACAATCGGACAATCTGTGATGTTGGGAACAGTGCCCACGATTCAGAATTACGATGTGCCGCAAATTACAATAACTATAAGCACATCTACCGATGCCACGGCAGCCGGTATAAAATCATCATCATTTACAAATTATATGGAATTGGTACAGGGATTGGAAACCTCTTTTAACACTAATGATGCTGATATGATGGAAGCTTATCTGAGGCCGATTCAGATTGCCCTTGACAATACAACCACGGTAAGGGCTACAATAGGAGCAAGGATAAATTACATTGACAGGACCTATAACGCAAACGATGACAATACTATGCACACACAGGGGGTCTTGTCACATTACCAGGACGCAGACCTGACTGAGGTGGCGTCAAATCTGACTAAATCTGAACTGGCACTTCAAGCTCTGAGGCAAAGCTCGTTTCAAATAATGTCACAATCGCTTTTGGATTATTTAAAATAAGATAATATGTGAAAAAAATAAAATAATGTGTTAATATAGATGAGTTAAGCGATATTTGTAAGAAGGAGCGTTTGGAAGGTAGTTAAGATTAACCTTAAGAATCAACGAGGGACCGTTGATGAGACCATGATGGAGGGGCAAGATGCTCGTGTTGACAAGGAAGTCAGAGGAAGCCATAAAGCTGGGTGACTCTATTACGGTGACGGTGATAGAGATAAAGGGTAACAAAGTCAGGTTAGGGATAGATGCACCGACGGGAGTACGAATCTACAGGCAGGAACTCTATGAGAAGATAAAATCGGAAAACTTACTTTCTATCGGTCTCGGTGCAACAGAGTTCGATGAAATAAGAAATGTTCTGGGATAGAAGGAATGTGCACGGAAACTAATACTCTTCTTATACCGACAACACGATTTGGTACGGTAGAGCTGGATAGCTCAAAGGTGATTAGTTTTCCGGAGGGTATTCTGGGCTTTCCGCAGCTCAAGCGTTACGTTTTGATGGACTATAAAGATACACAGGTCAAGTGGCTTCAGGCGGTGGATGATCCAGAGATAGCTTTTATCGTTACAGACCCTGCGGTGTTGTTACCGGGTTTTTCAATCGTTTTAGACCCGACAACAAAGAAATTTCTGGAGTTGGAAAATCCTGAGGATTTACTTGTACTTGTAATAATAAGGGTTGAAAACAAAAAAGTGATTGCAAACTTCATGGGCCCGTTGATTTTTAATGCGACACTGATGAGAGGAGTACAGGTTGTTTTGGATAAAGATGTAACCGGGGCAGCCACAAAGAGCAGGTTTTCATAATGATTGGCAATGTTGTGTTGTCAAATACAGACAACATGGTGCTGTTTAGCCCTTCCGAGGGCAAGGCCGTAGCACTGGCACTGGGCGATATAATAAGTGCCGATGTTCTTGACATTATAGAGTCCGGCATGGTGACACTTCGAATAACCCCTCCGGTTGGAAAAGCATTGGATTTGCAGGGGGGTACTTTGCTTGCCTATACCAATGTTCCCATGAGTGAGGGAGACAGGATTGATCTTCAGGTTGTTGGCACCGGCAGTGAGGTTAGGCTTAGATTTTTAGGAGTTGAGAGTAAACCTGAGGGGGAAACTACCGACCCGGCAAATGCAAGGATTCAACAAACTGTCAATAAGTTGTCGGATGCGAGGATAGATACATCTGATTTTAAAAGTCTTAAGGATATGTTGTCAGCGATACCGGAGCGTGTTAAGAATACATTCCCGGAGTTTGGCCGTCTTGAGCAAATAATGCCTGATATAAAAAATATGTCTGTGTCGGCGCTTAAGTCAAATATTGAGGATTCAGGGATTTTATTTGAAACAAGGCTTAAAGAGGCAGCTTTAGGTGATGGCATGGATATTAAGGGAATGGTTGGTGAGGCTGTGAGAAAAGCGATTGAGGGGCAGGAGAGCCTTGATCTTAATGAGCAGCTTAACAGCACATTGGATGCTTTTATTAAAAAGGCGGACGGCATATTAAAGTCCGGTGCAGAGAGTGATATGAAGGCACTGATTATGGAGCTTAGGGCGGTGATGGATGAGGGCGGCAAGCAAGTTAAGAATTTAAACGAGCGGGAACTTATAGCCGTTATAAAGCAGAGATTAGATGAAGCCTTATCATCAGGTGATAAGGCGGCACTGCTCAGGGAAAAACCTGAGATATCCAATGACCAGAAGGCGTTGCTTTTAAAGGCTAAGGACGTAGTTGAGCAGGAACGTATAGGGCAGCTGTTACGTCAAAGCGGCGCTTCTAAGGATGAAATTACAAACACAATAGATAAATTTATCAGAAATATAGAGCACTATCAGATAAACTCACGTGCTAATGAGACGATATACACTTTTTTACCTTTTTCATGGCCTGAGATGAAAGACGGCCAGCTTCTTTTTAAAAAAAATAAATATAATGCCAAAAAATCCTTTTCCTGTGATATAAACTTAGACCTTGGTAATATGGGCAAGCTTTCAATTTCAACAACAGTGTCAGAGGGGAGTTTTTTTCTTTCTTTTTATGCGCAAAAGAAAGAGACGATGGAATTAATAGCAGATAACAAGGCGGAGCTGGAGAGCCGTTTTCTTGCAGCCGGACTTCCCCTTAAGGTGATAAATGTGGGACAGAAGAGCAAATTAAATATTAACGAGAGTTTAAAAGAAAAAGGGTTGAGCCTTAAGGTTTAATACTCAAATTGGAAGGAAAACGCCAAAAAGCAGCAGCATTAAGGTACAAACAAACTGATGGCGCCGCTCCGCGCGTTGTAGCTAAGGGCAGTGGGGAAATAGCTCAGAAGATTCTTGACCTTGCCAAAACTCATGGCATTCCGATAAAAGAAGACAAGCAGCTTGTTGAGATATTGTCTGCTCTGGATTTGTATCAGGAGATTCCTCAGGAGTTATATAAGGCTGTTGCCGAAATTCTTGCCTTTATCTATTCATTGAGTAAGAAAAAACTCATTTGATATCTGCAAAGAAAGTGATATGAGATATGCAACAGTTCATTGTATATGTCCGTTTCAGTACAGAGACTTGAATAATTTTATAAAAGACACTATAGTATAAAAGATGAGGATAATTTGCTGTTATTTTGTCGTAACACTCCTAATTGTCTGTTTGTCTTTACCGGCAATACAGATAAGGGTAGCACCACATGGAGGTGGAAAGACCGTCATTGCAACTCTGGATGTGTGTCATTTAGTAAACTTGCTTGAGCCAAACGGCGAAATGCCGATAGTTATTGAACCAGTGTTTGCTGGTTTTCATGATAAAAAGAATGATGTGATGACTGTAGAGCCTTTTTTTAGAAAAGATTTAATTTTCACAAAACAAGAGTACAAACCTCCTCGAATGTTTTTAAGCTAATTAAGAATATTCATAAAAAATGTCCCCATTTTAGAAATGGCGACAAAAAACAAAAGGAGGTGTGCTTATGCTTAGGTATAAGTATCTGTTACTATTGCTGATTTTGTTAGTCCTACCTGCAACGGGTTTTGCTAAAGAAATAGACAGTCTCGATGAGTTATTAAAAAAATATGACTCCACCCGCTGTAAGGCTTGTCATGAGCAAATATACACTGACTGGGAAAAATCCCTGCACAGTAAACCACTTGTAGGACCCTTTGGCAAAACTCTCGGCACATTACAGGATTACCTGAAGCAGCGTAACGGCGAGCTTAAGAAATCCCATGAGGTCACATCAAGTACAAAAGAGTACATGCTGCCGTGCTTTAAGTGCCACATCCCGCAACTGGAGGATGCAACCGAAAAAGTGGCAAAAGAGATTGCTGATGCGGTTTTAAAAGAAAACTACGATGTTATAGACAAACTCCAGATTAACTGCATAATTTGCCACAACAGAAACTCCATTGTGCGTAAGTTCAGAGACGGTCTGCCTGAAAAGGATACGGTTTATGGTACTAAGGACATAGGAGGAGGGCACAAAGACGAGGTTTTTACAAAATCCAAAGTAAACAACATGATGGCCGACTCCTCATTCTGCGGCGGCTGCCATCAGGGACCTAACCTGCTTCACTCCCCTGAGCCGATGTGGTGTGTTTCAAACTATGACAGTATGCTGCAAAACTACATACCTAACGGCGGTGATAAGGGCTGCCAGGACTGCCATATGAGAGCACCCAATACCGGTCACCGGTTTCCCCCAAACTATGACGACCCTGCCTTTGAGTTGAAGCGGCTGAAAGAGCATGTTAAATTTGAACTAAGCGCCATGGCCTATACGTTTCAGATTAAGACCCCTGCTCTTGTCTCCACCCCAATGGTAGTTGTTAAGACTAAAACGACACCAATAGAGATAGGCCACAGAATGCCCGATGGCTGCCCATCTCCAACACACTTTTCCCTCAATGTGGTCGTTAAGTCTAAAGACGGCAAGGAAATTTTTAACGAGACCAAATACTATATGCCTCAGAAAAAACTCGGTTATTCGGAAAACAAAATGGTCTTTGCCTCTTTAAGGAAACTCTCTCTGATGCGAGATACATCCCTGCAGCCGTTTAAAACCAACGAGGAAAATTTTGAAATCAAGCTGCCGGCGGGTATCGAGGACGCCACGGTGGAAGCCTCACTTAAACTTGTGGTTGAGCCGGGTGTGGCAACATCTACATTCGATCTTTACAAATTAGTTAAACACGTCAGTATTAAAGGAAATTAAGGGAAATTAGGGGGAAGGACTCTGTCCTTCCCCTTGTTAAATTACTTCTTTAATTGCAACTCATACCAGGTTGCAGTCAAAAGAATAACAAGGCGGCTGGGAGCAGGAGACAAAGGCGTACTTTTTCGTATGCCCCGGAGCTTGCGACAAAGCCAACAAAGTTGGCGACTTGGTATGATTATCCGTAAGCACAGGGATTATAGTAAAATAATCAGTAACGCCGATGAAGCTAAAAACGCATAAGAAGGTAAATCAAAGATTTGTAGTTATTGCTGCTGTTGTGTTTTTTACAGCCTTGTCGGCTTTTAGCGCTGTCTCTACTTATGAAATAGCAAAGCGCTCATCGGAAGAATCTCTCAAGTCAACGGCCTATTTTATCGGAATTACCCTCGATCAGGCCCTTAACCGCACAGGCATAGACGACAGACTGATATCTGAAATAATGAAAAAGCAACCATGGGAAAATATTGCTTACATTACTCTGTATGACAGCAACAAAAAAATTGTTTTACACTCTAACCCCAAAATGACAGGCCAGACAACTACAGAGCAGTTTATTGAGGGTGTACCAAAGTCCGCTTATGTAACCCTCAAGACCGGCGAGCTGGTCTATGTAATGAACATACCGGTGCATATACATTCCCTTAAACCTATGGTTCTCTCCATAGCTCTTCACACATATCCGGCCATGGAGGCAGTCAGAAACGCACGTCTTCATCAGCTTGTTCTTTTAATAATTGTAATGGCTATGTGGGCTCTGGCCTTTGCGTTTTCGTACTATCTTAAAAAAACGGAGGAGATGGAAAAGAGGGCGTTTGCGAAGGAGCGATTTGCCGCTTTGGGTGAGATGGCGGCAGTGCTGGCTCATGAGATCAGAACCCCGCTTAGTTCAATAAAGGGTTTTGCTCAATACTTAAGTGAGAAGCTTAATGGAGATGACAGGGCGACGGAGGGACTCAGCGTTATAGTTAACGAATCAAGACGCCTCGAGGCTCTTACAAACGATCTACTCGTTTACGCAAAGCCGTCTGAGCTGAAAATCCAGCCACTGTCGTTACCGGAGCTTATAGAAGAGGCTGTCGCTGCGGTTAACCCCGGAGACAATATCACTGTAGAAAGAAACATTACTATAGCAAACGACACGATAAACGGCGACAGAGAAAAATTAAAACAAATTCTGATAAATATTATATCCAACGCTGCGGATTCCATTGAAAACTGTGGTAAAATATATATAATTGTCGGAGAGACTAAAAAAATGATTACACTTACAATAAAAGATACGGGCAAGGGAATGGACACCGCAGTTCTAAGAAACGCAAAGAGACCATTTTTTACAACAAAAGTTAAGGGAACCGGCCTTGGACTTCCGATAGTTGATAATCTGGTTAATGCCATGGGGGCAACCCTGGCGATAGAAAGTAAGGTTGCGCTGGGCACTTCTGTTACTTTAACGCTGCCCTGTGAGAGATAAGAATGAGTAGAGACAATTACAGGGTTCTGATTGTTGACGACGAGGATTCGATAAGGTTGCTGCTGTTGAGGATTTTGGAGGACGAGGGATACACAATTAAGTCCGCATCCAACGGCAGAGACGCTCTGTCGGTATGTGAAAGCTACAGACCGCATCTCATTTTATTGGATATTAAAATGCCGCAAATGGATGGTCTTACGTTTATTGAAGAGTTTAAACGCAGGGATTTTTCCTCTTACGATACCGATTTTATAGTGCTAACGGCATACGGTACAGTAGAGAGTGCCGTAAAGGCTATGAAACTTGGGGCGATGGATTTTATCACAAAACCCCTTAGTGACCCTAATGTGCTCAGATTCTCTGTGCAAAAGGCATATGACAGAAGACTGCTGCTTATAGAGAACGAGGCACTGAAGACGGAGCAGTTCAAAGGACTGCCCCCCCTTGAGATAATTTTCGGTGGGATGGAGGATGTCTTAGAGCAGGTAAGGGCTGTCTCCGCTACAAACACAACAGTGCTTCTGACAGGTGAAACCGGAACCGGTAAAACACTCATTGCAAGAGTACTCCATGCCCTCAGTAAACGAGGCGGACCGTTTATTGAGCTAAACTGTGCCGCCATACCGGAAAACCTCATGGAGAGCGAACTGTTTGGGCACGAAAAGGGAGCATTCACCGGAGCTGTTGCATCAAAGAGAGGAAAGTTCGAGCTTGCCTCAAGGGGCAGTATTTTGCTTGATGAGGTCTCAGAAATGTCAAACACCCTTCAGGCGAAGTTTTTAAAAGTTCTTGAGGGTGGCGCTTTCGAAAGACTGGGAGGCACGGTTACACAAAAAGTTGATGCACGGATTATATGTGCAACAAATAGAGACCTCCAAAAAGAGGCTGCTCAGGGAAATTTCCGGCAAGACCTGTACTTTCGGTTAAACGTATTTCCAATAAGTATTCCTCCTCTTAGAAACAGAAAACCCTATATTGCACAGTTGAGCCGCTACCTGGCCGCTTCCACATCAAAGAGAATTGGGAAAAATGCCGGAGACATATCAGAGGCGGCAATAGACAAACTGCTGTCATACAACTGGCCCGGAAATGTAAGAGAACTGCAAAACATCATCGAGCGCTCAATAATAATGTCCAGAGGTGGTGCTGTTGATTTTACAAAGGCCATTCCGGTACAACTGCATGAATCCAGAGATACTTTCAACCTGATTGAAATTGAGCGCTTATCTATCGAAAACGCTTTAAGACACACTGATGGCAGCAGAAAAGATGCCGCTGCAATATTGGGCATTTCCATGAGAACCCTTCAGTATAAGATTAAAGAGTACGGCCTGAAATAGCCCAATACGAATCTACATTCTATCGCTGTTATCGTCAAAAACTACGGGGAGCACTAATACCAAGTTGCATTCATTCGATTAACTTTGTTGGCTTGTTCGAAAGCTCCTTGACGTCTCCTCTAAAGCAACCGTGATGTCAAGTAAAATTTTTAAAAAATGGTTCTTTCACGTTTTGAGTGGGTAAAAGAAAGAATAAGCCCCTGTCGCCTCAAAAGTGTGACAAGAAGTCACTGAAGTTACTGTAAATACTTCGAGAGAGAAAAAAAAAGAGGAGGAATTTACCCAGTTTTCCGTAACTGGTAGCCTAGTCCGGCAAGCAGAGGTGGCAACGCTTCTGTTTGAAGCCCGGATGACAAAGTAACCCGTTAATCCCAAACCGTGAGGCAAGGGAGATAAACTGATAGCATCAAATCAGTAGGGGGCAAGGCTTATAATGGTATGCTGAGCATAAGCAAACCACTGATAAACATCGTAACGACGAACAAGCCAAAGATGCTGAAAGGCTTGAACCAAAAAGGTAAATGAAAGGCTAACGTACTTTTTGATTACGTTACACGGACAGAAATTTCATCGGTGGATAGGTGGCAGCTAAGCCATAAATTGTGACTTCAGCGGAACTTGGCAAGCCCGACCAATCGCCTTAGGGCAAGGAAACCGTAAGGAATCCCTATGGTTGAGCGGGTAGAGGAAAGCGTAAAAAGCGAAGGCTTCTTTGTAATGAAGGAGATAGGGGCTAATGCCCTGATCCGAAAGGGTGCAGACTTACGCAAGGTCTATAATGACAAGAACCCTTAACGATTTAATTTCAAGGAGGAGAGAGCTTAAAAAATGACGAAAGATGGGAAACCATCCTGTAAAGCCTCTCATGTAGAGAAAGTCCGATGGAATGACCTTCAGTGGGATAGGATTAACTCTAATGTTAAAGTGTTACAGGCACGTATTGTCAAGGCAACACAGGAGTGTAAACACCGTAAAGTTAGAAGACTACAGTGGATACTAACCAATTCGTTCAGCAGCAAAACATTAGCAGTTAAACGAGTAACCGAAAATCAAGGTAAGAGAACAGCAGGTGCAGACGGAAAGGTATGGAGTACCCCAACGGCCAAAATGCAAGCAGTGGAATCACTAACCTCAAAAGGATATACCCCCCAGCCGCTAAGAAGAGTAGAAATCCCTAAATCTAATGGCAAGATGAGACCGCTGAGTATCCCCACAATGAAAGACAGGGCAATGCAAGCGCTGTATCTTATGGCGTTAGACCCCGTAGCTGAGTGCAGAGCAGACAAGAACTCCTACGGGTTCAGACGCAAAAGAGCTACTGCGGACGCAATAGCGCAGTGTCAGACTGTCTTATCAAGAGCAGATTCAGCTCAATGGGTACTGGAGGGCGACATCAAGGGGTGCTTTGACAATATCAGCCATGAATGGCTAAAGAAAAATATCCCTATGGACAAAGGAATCCTCAGCAAATGGCTTCGGTGTGGGTACATTAAAGGTAAAAATCTCTACACAACTGACAATGGGACGCCACAAGGCGGGATAATTAGTCCGGTGCTGGCAAATCTGACTTTGGATGGAATGGAAAGGGAGATACACAAATTCGGGAAAGTAAAGTACAGTAACAACGGCCACATCTTAAAAAATCCCCATAAGTTAAATTTTGTGAGATATGCTGATGATTGTGCGCCACGAAGCTGCACGAAAGATGAGGGAAGGCCCCTCGGAGTCGGTTTTCAGGAGCAGGCTCCAAACCACCTTAAGCGGCTGTAGTCAAAATCTATGGTCGTGAGCGTTAGGGAAAAGGCAGGGAAAACCTGTCAGGTATGAATCATGGAGACGAGCGTAAGTTAACCACTGATGAGGTGTCGAAAGCGTATGGATGATGTCAAAACCAGGGGGTAGTCGTTAATCTGGGATAAGTCTGAAGGCAACCTGACAACTGTTCAGATGGCATCCGGCATAAAG
This sequence comes from Nitrospirae bacterium YQR-1, assembly GCA_039908095.1. Lineage (NCBI taxonomy): Bacteria > Pseudomonadati > Nitrospirota > Nitrospirae bacterium YQR-1. Next base: position 1,483 of record JAMOBJ010000021.1, on the reverse strand, counting down.
GTGGCGTGAACGTGATTTAGGCTTTTGAGTGGAACGTGGGAACCTGTACATGATGATAAGGGAGAAACGCAAGTGGAGGACCCATAAGCGTGAGAGTACCAATGCATGAAACAGGGACGGAGCAGCCTGTAGTAGTGTTGAAGATTCTGTAATGGAATTGGAGCAAAGGGGCTGCATTATCCGCTTTATTAATTAGGACAACCAGAAATGGGAGGAACCTTATGAGTAAAGCAAAGCCATTTGAAATTTCTAAGAAAGTTGTAGTCGAAGCCTTTAAACGGGTAAAAGCCAATGGAGGAGCTGCTGGAGTGGATGGCAGAACTATTGAGGAGTTTGAGGGGGATTTGAAAAATAATCTGTACAAGCTCTACAACAGAATGTCCTCAGGTAGTTACTTTCCACAACCAGTGCGTAGGGTTGAGATACCCAAAGGAGATGGTATGATACGACCATTGGGAATCCCAACAGTAACAGACCGTATAGCACAAATGGTGGTCAAACAGTATTTAGAACCTGAGATAGAGAAGCAATTTCATCCTGACTCGTATGGATACAGACCGGGAAAATCAGCGGTAGATGCAGTAGGTACTGCACGGAAGCGATGCTGGGAGTATGACTGGGTGCTGGATATAGATATCAAAGGGTTCTTTGATAACATTGATCATGAACTTATGATGCGAGCGGTGCATAAACATACCGAATCCAAGTGGATACTGCTGTATGTTCAACGGTGGCTTAAAGCACCGGTGCAACTACCGGATGGTACAATAACGGCCAGAGACAAGGGAACCCCTCAAGGTGGAGTAATAAGTCCGTTGTTGGCAAACCTCTTTCTACATTATGCATTTGATAGATGGATGCAAAAGCATCAACTAACTATCCCCTTTGAACGTTATGCCGATGATGTGATTTGCCACTGTAAGAGTGAAAAGCAAGCAAAATGGTTACTGGAGAGACTTAATCAGCGTTTTGCGCAATGCGGGCTTGAACTTCATCCCGAAAAGACAAAGATTGTCTACTGTAAGGATGATGATAGGAACGGAAGATACCACAACGAACACTTTGATTTTCTGGGTTTTACTTTTAGACCAAGGCGTTCAAAGAGTTATAGAGGTAAACACTTCATTAACTTCACGCCGGCAATAAGTAATAAAGCTGCGAAAGCAATTCGGCAAACAATAAGAAGCTGGAACATACAGTTACGTAGCGACAAATCTCTGGAAGACCTTGGCAGGATGTTTGATGCAGTATTACGTGGATGGATAAACTACTACAGTAGCTACAACAAATCGGCACTATACCCTGTTTTCCGACATTTTGATCGGATTCTGGCAAGATGGGCAACAAGAAAATTCAAAAAGCTTAGGAAGCATACACGAAGGGCAACACATTGGTTACAGCGCATTGCAATGTAAGCGTCAAGTAAACCCCATCTTCAAAAAAATAAGTAGAGGTGTCATACTTGTGTGAAAAAAGAGGGGGC
>JAMOBJ010000020.1 GCA_039908095.1 Nitrospirae bacterium YQR-1 | reverse complement strand
TATCACACATACAAGAGAGCGCAGGGCTGATGACTAAATCCTGCCTGACCCCAATTAAAAACCGTAACCGTGGTAAGACTACAGAAAGGGCTATCGCTAAACGGATTTCAGGTGACCGCAGAGGCGTTTTAGGTGGTGAGGACATATCACATCCTGTCTTTTCTGTAGAGGTGAAATCACGGCAGAAATTTGTTGCTTCTGAGTGGATGTCTCAGGCTATCAGGAACGCTCCAGAGGGTAAGACTCCTTTAGTGGTGGTTCATGTTAACGGCCAAAGGCATGATAACGATTTGGTTGTAATCCGTATGAGGGACTTTGAGGATTATAACGGACGGCTGCTCAGTGAACCGCAGCTATAAAATGCGACTTACTGCAACATTGCAACATACTGCCACTTCTGTTTTTATATGTTGCATGGTATAAACCGGCTTATTTCCTTGCTCTATGCGACATTGCCACTTATTTTGCCATTTCACGATATTTAATATATTTTTACGCTATGTAGTTAACCAACGCAATTTTGCGTTGGCTACAAATTGAAACCGACTGATTATGTACCCCAATACTTTTGTCGGTAATTGTCGGTATAAGTAACACCTCTGCAAGCTAAGAGATAATGCCGCTTTAAGACTTTTGTCGGTTTTGTCGGTGGTTTTTGCAGTATAGATATTTCAATCTCATGTGTTAACTTTAAGGAATCGGTCAGGACATTCAGGACATTAAAACAGGTATATATAGACAATTTATTTTATTTAATCCGTTTCCCAAGATTTACCGGAAAGTCAAAATCAAACAGAGAGTAATTACCCGATACTTTAATGAGTATTTTTCTGAGTAATTTTCTTTAAGTTTCATGGTCAAAAAAAAGAAAAAACAGCTATGAAAAACAATGCTAAAAAAAGCTGGTGACGGTTTGGTGACGGTATTTTAGGGGGTTTTGGAAAGGTAACCCATTGATTTATAACGATATTTTGAATGGACGGTAGGGGATTCGAACCCCCGACCCCCACGTTGCGAACGTGATGCTCTCCCAACTGAGCTAACCGCCCAAGCCTGTATTGTTTAACATATTTACTGTATTTAATGCAATTTTCATTAAACCGTGTAAACTCCGCAGCACAATATCAATTATTTGAGCAGGTTGGCAGCTCTATGACTTTAAATGCTCTGCAGCAAGGTACTTATTAATTATAAACTCTCTCTGGTTGCCGCTTGTCACAATGCCGCATTTCCTTAACCTGCTCATCGTCCGTGAAACCACCTCCCGTACTGTTCCCGTCATGGCGGCTATTTCCTGATGAGTTAAGGTCAGAGGGACGGTCTCAGCTTCAGGATTTTTACGGTCCGCTGAATCTACCAAAACTTTTAACACTCTCATCTCTACATCTTTAAAAGTAATATTTTCAACTATAGACGATAAGTGCTTGACACGTGAACAAAGGGTTCTTAATATTTTTAATCCAAAATCAGACAGACCGTTAAACAGCATAGCTGTAAAATCATCCACCGGTATCGCCAGCACTGTTGTATCCTCTACTGCTACGGCATTTACCATATTTTTATTATCCACATAAATAGGTGCGCAGCAGAAATGCTCCCCCATCTCCATCACTCTAATTACTATTTCCCTGCCCTCTACAGAGTTCTTATAAAGTTTTATTGCGCCACTTTCTATAATAAAGAAAAACTTAACCTCATCTGATGCCAGAAAAACAAAATCATTTTTACAGTATTTTTTGACAAATGATTTTTTCCCTATATCGTCAAGATCATCATCACTAAACTCAGAAAGACATGGAAGCAGGCGGAGTTGATCTTTATTACAACTGTGTGCTTTTTGTCTTTTCTTTGTACTATCACCCTTTACCATCTCCAACCTCCCATTGTGTTTTACTACGCTGTCTTTGCTGTTAATAACAGCTAAATTCCGGCTCCACCTGTGCCGCTTCTACGCAACGCTCTTAGCGTAACATAAAGAAATAAAAAACCTCCTAACACTGCAACAACACCCCCTAAACCCATAAGAGACATGCCGGCAATTTTTTTTACCGTATCAAGCCCCTGCTCCATACCTGTAACCTTTCTTTGCACATTATAACCTCCCGCCCATGCCAGCCCTGAAATATGCATCAACTGCCCTGCACCATAAAGATACGCTTGTAATGCCGCCAACTTAACTGTTACATTACTAAACCCCAACCCCGGCAAATATAAATAAGTAAGCCCCATATAGGCAAGCGTTACTCCCACTATCGCCCCGTGATAGTGGGCTGGTATCGTTACGTTTACGCCATTTATCAAATATCCAATCATCCCTCCGGCACCAAATAATAATACAGAACTCATAAGTGCTGCAAGCAGATGGTTATTGTGTTTCTCTTTTCTCTTTATTAAACCATAAAGTACCATTAGCGCCACTATTACCACAGAGTAACCAATCCCCCACTCCATAAGTGTAGTGAATGCCTCCCTGAACCGCACGGTTTCCACAGCGGCGGTCATGAAAATGCAGGGACTTACCATAGAGCCGATAAAAACAACCAAAAAAACAACACTAAAAAACCAGGACGGTAGTTTAGGAAAGTCAATGCCGCACTTGCAGGCCAGCAGTACCCACGCTATCAGCATTAACAATGTGTGCATAAACTGCATTATATGCCCACCTCCCCAAAACAGTATCTCATAGTACTTTGTCTCATCCAGTCCCGAGGGTATCTTAAAGTATGTATAAACTATTGCAAGCACTGACATAATCCCTATAAAGCCGCTCAGTTTAAGACCTAGCTGCACTGCGGCATCCAAACTTTTGAAGGCCTCTTGCACCCTTATCACTATTAAACTCCGCAGTGAGAGAATAAAAAAGCCAAATAAAAAAATAATTAAACCAGCCAAAAAAAACTTTTCATTTAAAACCGGTATGTAATTGTTCATAAGAGCATGGCCGGAGCCTAAAAACGGACTAAGCGCTATCGTCAGTGTCCCAAATGCACAGAAAAACAATGACACATACCCTAACCATAATAACCTCCCACTCCCATAGGTGCTCCACAAAACACCGGCAAAAGCTACAAACCATATCAGCACGGATAAATCCACATGCACCACAAGAGCCACTTTGAAGTCTTTAATCAAAGGAAATATATTTTGCACATAAGGGGTCCTTGAAAAAACCAGAATTACCGAAAGCAACCCTGCAAAAACAAGACTCGATATGCCGAGAAACAACCACCCTCTGACAAGAGATACCCTGTCCACGCCTCTTAAACACCTCCCGTTAAAAAAAACAATTAATGTATCCCTACTATAACATACCCTGTAATTTATTGGAAGCCCCAAAGGAGTACCGGAAACTCCGGCTGCTCCTTTGGGGTAAGCTGTGTTTAACTTTTTAATGCCCCTGTTTAACCGGCTCCTCAGGTTTACCGTACTCATACGGTCCCTCAGTTATCACAGGGATTTTCTCAAAATTATAAAAAGGCGGCGGCGAGGGAATCTGCCATTCAAGTGACTTTGAATTCCATGGATTTGACGGGGCCTTTGGGCCGCTTATGGCTGACTTTATGAAGTTAACTATTGTCAGCACAAACCCGAGTATTGCAATGTAGGAAAAAATGGAAGCTATTCTCATCTCTCCTGCATACCTTATCGGCACTTTCCAGTACCTCCTGGGGATTCCGTCTAAGCCCAGATGAAACTGCGGTAAAAAAGCTATCATAGCCCCAATCAGTGTAAGCCAAAAAGCGAATTTCCCCAGCGGCTCACTATACATCTTCCCTGTAAATTTAGGAAACCAATAGTAAATTCCACCAATACACAGCATGGACATACTAATTGCCAGCACGTAGTGGAAGTGTGCAACCACCCAGTGGGTGTCATGCACGTGGATGTCAAAACCAAGAGAGCCGTTGGCAATACCGGTTACACCGCCTATCGTAAAAAGTGATATAAACCCAAGGGCATGGAGCATCGGGGTTTTTAAATCAATAGAGCCCTTATGAAGGGTGGCCAACCAGTTGAAAGTCTTTATTCCGGTAGGAACACCAATTAAAATCGTTGCCCACATGAAAACCACTCTTGACCAGTTCACCGTGCCTGCAACATACAAGTGGTGTATCCATGTTTCAAACCCAAGCACTGTGATAATCATAATGGCAATGGCCATGCTTGTATAACCATAGACCTTCTTCTGTGAAAATGTTGAGATAATATCCGATACTATTCCAAAGACCGGAAGCGCTACAACATAGACGGCCGGGTGGGCATAGAACCAGAAAAGATGCTCGTAGAGGATTGGGGAGCCGCCCTTGAAAGCATCATAGAAAGATGTGCCAAGGTACTTGTCAAAAAGCAGAAGAGTTACCGCCGCCGCAAGCACCGGTACTCCTATCAACTGAATTATAAAACCCCCCAAAAGACCCCACACGGTTAGGTTAAGCCTGCCCCAGGTCATCCCGGGCGCTCTCATTGTTATTATTGTTGTAATGAAATTAACAGCGCCGGCAATACTTGACGCTCCAAGCATGTGAACGGCAAAAACGTAAAATGCCGTGTTGGCTGATGTTTTTAGGGAATACGGCGGATACCCGGTCCATCCAATGTCAAGCCTTCCCGGCATAACGAGAGCCATCACAGCTATAAGCCCCGCCCCCACATAAAACCAAAAACTTAGCGCATTCAACCGCGGGAATGCCACATCATGCGCTCCTATCATAAGAGGCACCAAATAGTTTGCAAAGAACCCTAACACTACCGGTATCATCCAAAAAAGCACCATGGCGGCCCCGTGAATTGTAAATGCCACATTATAGAGCTCCGGCCCTATTATCACCTGTTTGCTCTGGTCAAGCATCTCTGTTCTCATCACTGTTGCCAGCAACAGCCCGACTACAAAAAACACCATTGCAGTTACAAGATACATTATCGCTATCTTTTTATGGTCTGTGGTGAAAAGCCACGACTTAAATCCCTTAGGCTCATTCATTATCTGTTAACCTCCTTATAATTTTTTTCGTTCACTAATAAATTTATTATTTTAATGTTTTTACATATGCCACTATGGCATTAAGCTCCTCATCCATTAAGCTGTTAGGCTGCATCATTAGCGTGTAGTTTTTATCTACCTTAGCCTGAGGGTTTTTTACCTTTTCCTTTATAAACATCTCATCTGCAACAACCTCTGTGCCGTCTGTGCAAGCTATCTTGCTTCCAAAAAGCCCTTTAAATGTTGGACCTGCACTCTTATCACCTGTTACCGTATGACATCCTGTGCACCCTAGGGATTCAACAAGTTTTTTGCCCTTTTCCTCAGGTGGTAATGGCGCTGACTCCGCTGCTGTATTGAGCTTCACCCACGCATCATAGTCCTCACGTTTTAGCACAATCACCTTACCAAGCATTTTAGAATGCCCCACCCCACAGTACTCGGCACAGAATACCTCATACTCACCGGGGTCCTTGGCATTAAACCAAAGATATGTCTCACGCCCGGGCACCATATCCTCACGAACCCTGAAATGCGGCACTGCAAAATTGTGGATAACATCTTTACTGTTAAGGAGCACTTTTACCGGACCCACCGGCACTCTGAGCTCATTGAGTGTTTTAATCCCCTCCGGGGAGATCATCTCAAAGGAAAATGACTGCCCTATCGCTTTGGCCTCAAAAATATCCTTTGGAACATTTCTGTAATCGTTAAAAAGAGCCCATGAGTGAACACCGATAAGCGCAATTATTATGAAAGGAACAACCGTCCATGTTATTTCAAGTCCGACGTTACCCTCAATGTATGCTCCTGTCTCATTGTCCTTTTTCCTTCTGTACCTCAACGAAAAATAAATAAGCGGAATAGTAACAATCAGGTATATAATAATTGAGATTACAAGCCACAAATTATAGTGGTTGTCCCAGCCCTTTGCCGGATCGCTGATTCTTTCTTTAGCCATTACAAGCGCAGGTAATACAAAAAAAACCAGCTGTGAGGCAACAAATGCAATGAACCTGTTCATTCTGAACCTCCTTCAAAATTTATCGGCTTAGTATAAGCCATTTTCTTTTTTTTCAGATTTCTGGAAAATAAAAACACTATAAGCCCTGTCAGCAGAGCCAGCAGAAAGCCAACTGAGGCGAAAATCAGAGGTAAATTAAGACGGTATCCCCTGATCTTTGTATCATACTTATAGCAGGCAAGCGCCACTGCGCCTACTATCGGGAACTTCCCAATCTTACTCCTGCCTGATTCAATTAAAGCAATTTTTACGTCAAACGCCGGCGGGTATAGTCCGAAAAGGTACCTTGTTATCTTGCGCTCCGGAGATAGAAAAATATAAACATTTGGATGCACAAAGAGTTTGTCCTGCTCAGAAAAGAAAAACCTGTAGCCCACAGACTCAGTAAGTGCTTTTATTTCCCGCTCAGTGCTTACAGCAAAAATCCACTTATCAAAATTGCCGGGAACCTCACCCTTCATTTTTATATTGAGGCTCTTACGGAATTGGGCGGCTAAAGTAACATCCTCTTTATGGTCAAAACTCAGCGTGATTACATTGTAGTCCTGACCTAAACGAAGGTTTGCTTTTGATAAGGCAGCACTTAATCCCTCATTTAACACCGGGCATGTCTGGTAGCAATTGTAATATATGATAGAGAGTATCAGAGGTTTACCTGAAAAATCCGACAGCTTAAACCGGTTTGAATTTTCATCAGTAAATGTTATATCAGGGACTATTTTCCCCAGAAAATCGTCTTCATTTATGCTGAGCGATTTAGGGTCAAAGGTCGAATCACCCGTGCCCGGCACAAAGCCCTCCGCCTGAGAGGCCGCTAAAAGCAGCAGAATAAAAAACAATATGTGCATACCAGCCTATTGACCGGTTTTAACGTAAGGAATTATATATATCAACGAAACAACCAGCAGCCAGACTATGTCAACAAAGTGCCAGTACAGGCCGGTTACGGTTGCAAAAACGTGTCTGTCTTTTGAAATCCTGCCGCGTTTTACCATTGTAAGAACAAACAATTGCATAATCAGGCCAACAATGACATGAGAGCCATGAAAGCCGGTTATAAGATAAAAAAACATACCATATTCATTTGTAGAAACTGAAAATCCCGTGGAAATCAAGTGGTGCCACTCATAAGCCATACAAGCTACAAATGCGAAACCTAAAATGAAAGTGAATATAAGCCCTGAAGATGCGCCGCCGGAATCACCCTTTTCAAGTTTTGATTCAGCACTGTGGATGGTGGCCGATGAAGATATAAGAAATATGGTCATGACAACAGCCAGTCCCATAGGGGGCACACCGGCTGGAGTGCTGGCAGGGGGCCAGAGCTCAGACGGGAGCAAAGTGTATAGATATCCACCAAAGAGCCCACCAAAAAGCGCTACCTCAGAACAGATAAATATAATTATCGCCGTCATGCTTATTTTGTTTTCACCTTTTTTAGCATGCACCTCGGAAAGCCACCCGAAAAGACCTGTTATAAGAACAACAAGTGCAACACCTGCCATAAGAAGACCCAAATGTGACATACCCCACGAAAACGTAAGCATAAACGAAATTGGAATAAGAAAACTACCCAAAGCAGTAACAAGAGGCCAGGGACTTAACTCTACCTCGTGATGAATATCACCGGAATCATGGTATCCACCATGTGCGATATTTTCCATATCTAAACCCTCCACTCAGTTCCAAATATTTACTAAAACTCCACCCTGGAGCACTATTCGTATATTATTGGACTTACATTCCACTTCTCAGGTCTCTTTAATAGGACCTTTTTATTTTTTCATATACTACTTTAGTCACAGTAAATTTACATAAGTCTGCTATGCTTTGTCAAGATATAAAAGTGCCGCTGAAATATTTTTTTATAAAACTCTAAAACAGCTCTTTTTTACCGCCGCAAACTTCTATTAAACGAGCCGCCGCCTTTGCCACTTTTTGCGCCATGGTTTCATTCTTACAGTGGAAGGTAGCACTGACTTCCTTAATTTCCTCTTTTCTGTACTTACCGTCAGAATCATAACTCTCTCTGACTACAGATATCTTACGTTCCTCATTTCTTGAATTAACCTGAACTCCGGAGTTAATAAATCCGGTGTACATGACACGTGCAGGATCAAAACCAAGTCTGATGACACCGGGGTCCATATCAGCCAACGGTACAGTCTTTTTCACTCTGGCACTATCCTTTTCCCCAAACTTACCTGTTGTTCCTAAAAGGATGAGATTACAGCCCTCAAGATACACTCTGTCAATAATTTTATCGTCATAGAACTTCATGTTATCGCATTTTTCCTGTATATAGGCAATTGTCTCCTCTTTTGAGGGCTTTGGGCCATCGGTGTCCTTTAGGTCCTTTGTGACGGATTCAGACGGCTGTATTGGATCAGGCGCAACAGTGCCCTTTTCTGCAAACACCTGGTCCGTAAAAGATAGGGCTATCAAAACAGCCAACAACCAGAAGAAAACTCTCAGTTTTTTTACCCTGTACATATCGTGCTGCTTTCTCATTAACTCTCCTCTGAACATTAAATTTTTACCTCCATTTTATGGTTTAAGCCTGTACATATGCTCAGGCTCTCGATTCAAAAACCTGTCTGTACTTTAATCACAGTGTATGTAAATGGCTTTTGTGCACTAATAATCACCGTTTGATAGTAGCATAAATACAAGTTTCTTTTCAATTTGCACCTGCTCAGTACAGTCTGATGATCTCAGTATCCAGTGTATCAGTATCTAAAAGAGCCACAGTGGCTGCACCATGTAACCAGCCGCATAACTCCCCGGGATTAAGTGCAAGGGTAGAACCTGTTCTTTGCTGTACCGCCACATGTGTGTGTCCGTATATGACAATATCGTAAAGCCCTGAGTGTGTGAGTGCTTTAACTAAAAAATGCTCATGAATCATGACAGCCTTTTTGCCGTCAAGAACTAATTCACATGGCTGTTTATAGATTCTGCCGTTTGAATGTCTGTTCAGCAGGTATATATCGCCGTCATTATTCCCAAAGATACCGGTAAACTCAGCTTCTAAATCTTTAAGTATTCTGAATGTGAAGCCGGAGGTAAAATCACCGGCGTGGAGCACCTTTGAAACCCCTCTTTTATTAAATAAATCTACGGCACGTTTCAAATTATCCATATTATCGTGTGAGTCGCTCATTACCCCAACAAGCATATCACCTTCCGCACTATATAATAATTCTAAATTATAACCTTATTTTTTTCAGCATCCTTGTCATCAATCTTTGGAAGAATAACGCTCAGCACACCATCAATCAGTGTGGCGTTAATATTGTTAAAGTCAACCGTATCTGGAAGTAGAAAAGAACGCATAAACTTTCCAAAGTTCCGTTCCATGCAGTGGTAGAATTCTTTACCGGTATCAGTGCCGGGCTTTCTCTGTCCCGTTATTATGAGCAGGTTATTTTCTGTTCTGATGGACAGCTCATCCTCACTAACTGCAGGGATATCGGCTTTTACCATGAAATCTCTTTCTGTTTCGTATATATCAAAAGGCGGACTCCACGCACATGGCTGTTGAGTTACGGCCTCATCCCCTGTGCTGTGAAATAGTTTCTTCACTCTCTCATGTATAGACATGAACTCTTCCATATCATCCCAATACTTACCGGACATCCCGTGCCCTCCTTCTAAAAAAAACTAACTAAAAAAGCATATTTTTTCTGCTTCAGACCATATCCGTATGGTATCATGTATAACCTTTAAAATTCAATGTGCTATAATTAATCTGGAGTAGCTTTAAAAGTATAAGATATACAGTTACAAAAAAATTAAGTAAGGGAGGATATAAATGGCTGAGTTAATGGAGGAGGTTTTTCAGCGGGCAAATCTGGCCACATCAAACCAGATGGAGATGCTCACTTTTTTTTTAACAGATAATCAACTCTACGGGATAAATGTGTTTAAGATAATCGAGGTGATTGAGTGTCCACCTAAAATTATAAAGATGCCTAACTCTCACCACTCTGTAAACGGATCAATTAATTTCAGGGGAAAAGCCATTACAATAATAGACCTCTCGGAAGCGCTTGGGATGGATAGTGTTGATTATAAAAACACAATAAGCTATATAATAATATGCGAATACAATAAAAGTGTGCATGGTTTTTTGATTAAAGAGCCCAACGCCCTGATAAACAAAAACTGGGCGGATATCAAGCGTCCTTCCTCGGTGATAGGTAAATCGGCATATCTTACAGCCCTTACCTATATAGAAGATGACAAGGCTGTGCAGATTCTTGATATAGAGAAAATCCTTTATGAGATAATCGGAATAGAAGGTAATATTTCAGAAAAGCTGAGAGAAGAGATTAAGACAGACAGTATAGAATTTAAGGAATATCACGTACTTGTGGTTGATGACTCAAAATCGGCAAGAACTATGATTCAGAATGTGTTAGACCAGTTGGGATTAACATATACACTTTTAGACAGCGCCGTAACGGCGTATCAACTGCTGGAGGATTTTTCAAAAGACACTGTAGCTATAACCGACAGGTTCCATCTGATAATTTCAGATATAGAAATGCCCGGAATGGACGGTTTTACATTTGTGCGGAAAATAAAAGAAAATCCAAAACTTTCCGGGCTTTGTGTGTTCTTACACAGTTCCATGACAGGGCAGTCGAATGTGGGAAAAGCAATGCAGGCGGGAGCCGATGATTTTCTCGGAAAATTTGATCCAAACATTATTGCCGTCAAAGTTCGTGAAAGGATTTTCTCATTGGCAAACAACAGAGCAGGCTCTCTTAACTGAGGCAAAAGGAGTGATGCAATGAATAGTGACAGGAAGTATAAGTTTTCATGGGAGCTGCTGGGTGATATTGCCACAGGGCGTCCGAATCTGGGCAATAAGACCCGCCTTGAGGTATATCGTCTGCTGTTGTTTACCTTTCGGGATGTCTTAGAGCAGCACCTTGGAACGGAAAAGACAGATCAGATTTTTTATGAAGCGGGCAATCTCTCAGGCAGAGAGTTTTATGCCAACATGCTGAGGCCCACCTCAGACCTGGGTGAGTTTGTCCGTGAGCTTCAACAGGTTTTGAAAGATATGGGAATCGGCATATTACGGCTTGAACAGGCGGATGTGGAAACCGGTGAGTTTGTTCTTACCGTCTCAGAGGACCTTGACTGCTCAGGGCTTCCGGAGCTTGACCACGAGGTCTGTGTTTATGACGAGGGATTTATTGCAGCACTTCTGGAGAGTTTCACAGGAATGAAGTTCAAAGTTAAGGAAATAGACTGCTGGTGTACCGGAGATCGTACCTGCCGGTTCTCGGCAAAGGCGGAAAACTCAGGGAGCAGGAAATAGGTGTCTGTGGATTTGTCATATACGCTTGATAAGGCAATCAGGTCTTTGAAGAATCTGCTTGACGGGCGAGTGGTAGCACAGGAGCCTCCAAAGGAGCTGTCAGAAGTAGAGGGTTTTGAGCATATTTACGAGTCGCTGCTGGAGGTGCGTAATGCCATAATGGCTGCATCTGTGGGTGATCTTGCCTATCCGGTACATAAAAAAGGCTATATTGCAGGAACAATAAAGGGATTACAGGCCTCACTGCGCCACCTTACATGGCAGACCAAAGCAATTGCAAAGGGGGACTTTACGCAGCGGGTTGATTTTATGGGGGAGTTCTCGGCAGCATTTAATGTGATGGTGGAGCAGTTGGATGAATCCATGCGCAAGCTCAAACTCAGGGAGCGGGAGCTCAGAAAAATAGCACACACCGATCCCCTGACCGGTGTGAATAACCGCGGCTATTTTATGGAACTCTTAACAACCGAGTTAGAACGGGCTCGCCGCTATAACCATATGTTCAGCGTGCTGATGATAGACCTTGACCATTTTAAATTAGTCAACGATACGCGGGGGCACGGGGCGGGGGATGAGGCACTGCGGACTTTGGCGGCCGTTGTGCAGACCTCGGGACTCAGAGCTAATGATTTTATAGGGAGAATCGGGGGAGAGGAGTTTGCCATAGTATTGCCTGAGACAGGGGAGTCCGATGCTGCGGCTGTGGCTGAGCGGATACGAACCACTCTGGCTGAAACACCGGTTATCTATGAAAACGAGGAATTTTTTATAACGGCCAGCGTCGGAGTCAGCCAGAACAAGACAGGTGATGTACAGGCAACCCTGCTTAGCCGCGCTGACGGTGCAATGTATGATGCCAAGCACAAAGGCCGCAACAGGGTCTGTATTGCCGGTTAATTTTATCTCTTATTCCAATTTTAATTCATTTGTCTAACTTTGTTGACTTTGTCACAAGCTCCGGGGCATACGCTCCCCTAAAGCGGCTCTCAACGGGTTTTTCTGTATTTCTTATGGCGGATAGTTCCGACTCAGCGCTTTTGAGAGTGTTTAGTATCAGAGTGGAGCCGGGCTCAAGACTTAAAGCCATGCTGAATTCAGCCACAGCCTCGGAAAGTCTGTGGATAGTTTTTAAGGCCAGACCTTTGTTAAAATGAAAACCGGCATTGCCCTGTTTAATCTCCAACCCCCTGTTGAAAACAGTGATTGCATCCTCGTTACGGTTTAACTTCATAAGCGTAATGCCAAGAACATTAATTGCCTCTATATCTCCTGGATGTTTTGATATAACAAGCGCAAGGTTTGCCGCAGCATCAGCATACCTCTCCTGTTTAAAGGAAATCATACCCATCATTTTATGTAAAACAGCTTCCCCATCCCCTGCCATAAAAGGGGGACATTTCTTTAAATACGGAATTGACTCCTCATACTTACCCATATCCTTTAAAGTCAACCCCATAGTACATATAAGCTCCATTGAGTCCGGTTTGACGGCAAAGCCCAACCTAAGCAGTTCAACCGCCCTCTGAGAATCCCCTGCCTCTTTGTATGCCGCAGCATAGTTGTTATAGCCGATATAGCTGTCTTTGACCACTTTAACAGTATGGCCGAAAAGGGTGATTGAATCTTTCCAAAGTGCCGTTTGATTCCATGTAATAGAAAGCAGATAAACTAACACGCTCAGGGATACGGCTAACACCACATTTCTGCCGGCTCTGTATCTGTCGGCTAAGTCTCTCACACCACAGACAATCACTACAAAGAGCCCAACAAGCGGCACGTAGAGGTATCTGTCCGCAATAGCCTCCCGGCCGCTTTGTATAAGACGCATCACGGGCAGAAGCGTTACAGTAAACCACAACCACCCTGCTGCAATATATGGCCGTGCTGTTCTGTATTTGTATGCTGTAGAGGTTATAACAAAAAGAACCGCCACAGAGACCGCAATCTTCCACAGTGGTACTACCTCAGGGTATGGATACGGCATGGCAAGGTTAAAAGGCCAAAATGTCATTATAAGATAATCGAGGTATGATGTGGCGGCAGTCACTAATCGCTTGGTGATAGGCAATGAACTCAGCGGACCTGGGGCATAATCGGTACGCTGAACATATACGGTAAAAACACTAAAGATAAGAGTTAACACAAATAGTGGAATTTTTTCTGCAAAAACCCTCTTACTAACCCTCTTCAAAGGATAGAAATCAAGAATTAACAGAGTAAGCGGAAAGGTTACAACCATAGGTTTAGACATGAGTCCCAAAACCATAAAACCAAAAACCGGTAAGTATCGTAACACTTGAGGTTGCTCCACATATTTTAAATAGGCCAAAATACCCATAAACCAGAAAAAAGTACTGAGGAGATTTTTTCTTTCAGAGACCCATGCCACGGACTCGACATTTACCGGGTGAAGTGCAAAAAGAGCCGCAGCAAAGGCGCTTTCATAAACACCCAGCTGCAAGCGGGTCAACAGATAAAACAGCACAACGGTGTTAATGGTGTGCCATATCAGGGATGTCAAATGGTGCCCTGCCGGGTTTAAACCGAAGAGCTCAACGTCAAGCATATGGGAAAGCCACGTAAGCGGATGCCAGTAGCCTGTAAAGGTGGTAAATAAGGCATACCGTATCTCATCCAGCCTGAGGCCCTTGTTTACATGTGAGTTATTGAGTACATACAGCGGATCGTCACAATTAATAAATCCATTACTTCTCAGCTGCCAGTGTGCCGCCACGGCAACAGCTGACAAAGACAGAGCTATGACAATCCTAGTGTCTAATTGCAGAAGTTTGCGATAGTTTTTCAGAGTTATATCCTTTTTATATTGGCTTGCAAAATTTCGTTGTCAATGAGTTTTACCTTTAAGGGCTGAGATTGCCACACCCCTTTGGGGTTCGCAATGACGGCGCTGGGCTGTGCGTTGACGTTTCTATCCGTCATTACGAGGAGCACAGCGACGTGGTAATCTCCTCTTTTAAAAAATTAATCAGAATTATTTGAAATATCTATTACTTTTGCAATTAGACACTAGCTGTACGCTTAGTCACAACGGTTTGATTGTCTTGCCCATTGCCATGTTATCAGAACCCTGACCTGTTATTGTCCTGGTTAATATTAAAAATAATGTTTCCACCGTTTGAGCTGGTTCTGACGGCACTTGCCACAAACCTGGTGGCCGTGGTGTTGGTGGTAATATTATAGCTGAAATATAACGCACTGGCATTGCCAGGCCTAAATCCCGGCAAACTGGTCTGAATAGTGTTTGAAGTCTGATTGAAGTACAAAGTTGCATCACTACAGGCACCGCCTGTTTTGTAGTAACAACCGTTTTCGTTATAATACTGTTCCAGAAGCTGTCTGAGTGCAAGGAGATTTTCCTGAGCCTCCACATTTATAGATTTTTCCCTCTGCCCTAAATATATGGGTACGGCAATCCCCGCAAGTATTCCCATTATTAACAAAGTTATCAGTAACTCCACCAGTGTAAAACCACCCTTATTCCCCTTTAGCGCCGGTTTGTTATCCGCTTTTTCCATTTATTTCACCCTCCTTCATATTCGTTGCCTCTGTGGAATAATAACATAACAATGGTGAGATTTACAAAAGGGGTGAAAAGTGGTATCTTATACCAAGCTGTAGTCAGAAGTACGCAACTTGGTTTTAGGTGGAAACGCAAGCGGCGAGACAATCTCAACATAAATAGCCAGTATAATAACCAACATAAATACATCCTTATAAAACAAGGAGTTGGATAGATTTTTCTGCAAAATTGATATGATTTCAAACAAGATAAAATTGAAAAGAATTTTTAAAAGTAAAGCCGCCTTATTATACGGGGTTTACTTGTTAGTTAATTTTTCGGGAATGTTTCTCTTTGTGCCGCATAATGATGAGATTAACTATGCCCAGTATGCGCAGCTGATGCACCGAGATTGGGAAAACTACAAGTATGTCTCCATGGATGGTTCATTTTTCGGCGACTACAAGGATCCCCTTCAGTACTGGATTACATCATTAACCGTGAGTGTTACTGATAACCCGGTCTGGGGTGTAAGATTATGTTCTGTAATTGTCGGTTTTTGTGGTTTTTATTTTGCTAAGAAGCTTATTGCAGAGATTTGGACAGAGGAGGCGGCTGTGTTTTTTGCATATCTCATGTTATTTTCAGCTTATTTTTTTTATTTTAATGCTATTGCTATTGCCGAGGTTTATATGTATGGATTCGGTATTGCTTTTCTGTATTTCCTTTGGCGCTATATGGTTGACGGCAGGTTTTATCATGGCATCCTGTCATTACTGTTTTGCCTTGCCATGACGGCAACAAAAGAGTCCGCCAAGGCATGGTTTGCTTTTGCTGTGTTTATCCCTCTGCTTATATGCGCTAAAGGTAAAACCTTCAGAGAGTTTTTGGACACACTAAAAAGTAAATTCATGATTTATTTTGGAAAGTTTTTTCTTATTACCACTTTATCGGTTTTATTGACTCCTTTGTGGATTCCCTCTAAATATGCTGCGGTTAAAGCCGCATCTAATTACCAGTCCCAGATAAGGACAAACACGGAAATCTTTGCATTTCCCTTCCATGATTGGTTTGGAAATCTGAAATTCTACTTTTCTGAAACCCTGTTTATTGATTACCCGTGGGCTGTGCTTTTTTACTTTCTTCTTGTAACTGCAGGATTTTGGTTTTTACGCAAAAAGCCGCTGTCTTTCTTACTTTTGGTTTCACTGTGGATATGTTCTTTTATGGCAGCCGTTATATACCTCAAGCCTAACTTCATGCGCCACTTTGGGATGTGTTTATATTTTTGGTACTTTCCGGTTGCCATATCCATGGCTTTGGTCAGTGAGAAATTGAAATTCACTAAGTATGCCGTTGTTTTTTGGGCGATTTTAATTTTAACAGGTCTCTGTCAGACATGGAATAATTATTCCAGCCTGTTAAAATACGGACAGAGCGATATATCTATGACCGAGACAAAGGCTCATTGGGCAAACGGGCTCGGAGTCTATCAAATGCTGGATAAATTAAAAAGTCTGGAAGCAGGGGTTTTAATTTATGATCCCAGATGGGGCCTTCCCGGGACGGTTGTCGAAATATACTCAAAAACCTTTCCACAACTCTCCATTGCTCCGCTTACCGTGGACATGCTTGGGTCACTACATGAGATTAAACATAAAATCAATAAAGAAAATAAAAATATGTACATACTTGTTGACAGAGGAAAACACGGAGAGAGACCATGGATTGATGCTATAGTCACAGATACCACGCTGTGTTCAAACAGTGATATGGTACAAAAAATTTATAGAGGAAAAGTGCTTGACGGGTCATCTTATGTTATTTGCAAAAACAAACATTTGTAATTATATATGCCATATTTTTGCTTTTTCTATCATATCAAGCATATAATCCACCCGCAGCATGGCTTGCCTGAGTCTTTGTGAAACAGCAATGCTGACGCCCTTATACAATCGCCTTCCGAAATCAGGCTCCTCGCTTATCCTGTTATCCAGAGATTCCCTTGAAATATTTAAGAGCACGGTAGTCTCAAGAGAAATGACAGTGGCGGATGTTTGTGTATCCTCGATGTAGGACATCTCCCCAAGTATCTCTCCCGGGCCCACAGTGTTTATCTGTTTCTCCCCTTTTGCAAGAAACACTCCCAACGATCCCTCCAACACTATATAGATGTATTCAATATACTCCCCTGCTTTGATGACCACAGTATCAGGTCCGATTGTCTCCTCCACACCGGTTGAAAGAAGCCACTGTATGTCTTCATCTGAAAGTACCTCAAGCAACGTAACAAGTTTAGCCATTATATTAACCTCGTTTTTAACAGCATTTTAATCACCAATGGTGTTTCTAAAGACCTCTTCCACAGAGGTAAGCCCCTGTTTAACCTTTTTTAAACCACTTTGCCGCAGTGTCAACATGCCCATCTTTACAGCCTCCCGCTTGATGCTCTCAGCAGTTCCCCCACTGAGAATAACCTCTTTTAACTCACTACGCATCGGCATGACCTCATGCAGGGCCAACCTGCCCTTATAGCCGGTATCACCGCACTCAGGGCAGCCGCTGCCGACAAAGCATTTAAAGTCTGCTATCTCATCCGGAGATACACCGGCTTTCAGCAGCAATTTTTCAGATACGTTTGTATCCTCTATTTTACATTTCTTGCAAATTCTTCTTGCTAATCTCTGTGCAACGATAAGTACAACGGATGATGACACAAGAAAAGGCTCTATTCCAATGTTTAAGAGCCTTGTGACTGTGGACGGTGCATCGTTTGTGTGAAGGGTGCTTAGAACCAGATGCCCTGTTAGTGCAGCCTTAACACCTATCTCGGCAGTCTCCTGGTCTCTAATCTCACCAACCAGTATTATGTCAGGGTCCTGCCGCAAAAAGGCCCTCAGGGCGTTTGCAAACGTTAACCCCACCTCAGGCTTTACCTGCACCTGATTAATACCTGCAAGATTATACTCAACCGGGTCCTCCGCAGTCATTATGTTCACCCCCGGTTTGTTCAGATGTGAAAGCCCTGAGTACAGGGTGGTTGTCTTGCCACTTCCGGTAGGTCCGGTTACCAGAACCATTCCAAATGGTTTTTCTATTGACTCAACGAAATCATTCAATTGTGTTTCGTCAAAACCCAGAATGCTTAAATCAAGGTTCAGGTTGGACTTATCCAGAAGCCTCATAACAACCTTCTCGCCAAACTGTAACGGCAAAGTTGACACACGGAAGTCAACCTCACCACCCTCATATTTCAGCTTTATTCTTCCATCCTGAGGGATACGCCTCTCAGATATATCAAGACGGGACATTATTTTTATTCTTGAGATAAGGGGATTCTTAATGGTATCGGGAAACGGGGGGAAAGCCTGCTTCAGCACACCGTCCACCCTGTATCTGATGCGAAGCTCCTTCTCCCACGGCTCTATATGGATATCACTTGCCCTGTCACTTATAGCATTCATCAAAATACCGTTTACCAACTGTATAATAGGAGCAGTGCCTGCCTCAGACAGTGAAATCTTCTCTTCCTTTTGGTCAACAATGGTGACATTTTGAGTAACTTTGCCAAGGAGCTTATTAATTTCCGACATATCCAGGGTTGTTTTAGCGCCTCCTCTGGCTCCCTCAGGCACCAGCTTCTGCTGGTCAGCCTTAGGATAATTCTGTTCAATGGCTTGCATAATAGCCGACTCGGTTGCCACATGCACCGCCACCTTCATTCTTGTAATAAATTTTACGTCTTCAATTGCAGGATTATTTGAGGGGTCGGCAATGGCAAGCCTCAGAGCTTCGCCTTCCATGGTAATAGGTATCATTACGTGTTTTCTGGCTTTTTCAAAAGGCACTTTTTTCAGAAGTGCAAGGTCTATCTGATATTTACTCATATCGATGAAAGGTACCTTGTACTGTTTACTGTAAAACCCTGCAAGGTCCTCTTCTTTTATATGTCCAAGTTTTGTCAGCATAGAGCCGAGACGCTTACCCTCTGATTTTTGAAGTTCAAATGCTTCCATTACCTGTTTTTCCGTGACCAACCCTGCCTGTACTAAAAGCTGGCCTTGTATTGGTATTGTAGGTGCTGCCATTGTATTGCTGTCTCCTAAATTATGCTGATACGGTTTCCACCGGAGGTAAGGCTTTGATTCATAGCTCTGTCAGCCCTTTTTATGATTGTGGTCACTGTATCCCCAATATTTGCCACAGTTGCCCCAACAGAAACAGTCGGTGTAAATGAAACTGAATTTACCGACACCTCTTTTACACAAACAACTTTAAAGAGACGCTCACCAATCATTCTGATGTTACTGTCCTCCACATTATTGGTAATAACCATCAATATATATGTTCCCCATAAACCAATCTTGTCATTTCCCCGTATTGCCTTTACAATCCTCTGTCTCAGCATCTCCAAAATTTCATCATTTCCAGCCTCAGAGTTTGCACCCAAAGTGTCTGTGTTACCCTCTATCTGGTCAATTGCAACTAGAAAAAGCCCAAAAGCTATCCCTGTTTTATTCAGTGTGTCCAGTTTTGCCTGAAGAATACTCTCACAGCACTCCCTTGTGCAAATGGAGACCGGCTCTGTGCCTCTGTGAAGGGGCCGTCTGTCGGTAAATACCTCGCCTATCCCTACAATACCCAAACGGTCTTTACTCCAAAGTGGAAATATGCGGGAGTGCACGTATATATGCCGCCCGTCCTTGTGCCGGATGTAAGCCTCCGATTCCCGCTCTGCTCCGTCATTGTAAGTTTTTGTCAGCAAACAAGTCTCATTTGCCAACAATACTCCGTCTGAAGTCACATGAGTAATAATGCTCTGCGTATTATGATTACCTGTAACCTCGGAACTACTGAATCCTGATATTGTCTCTGCAGCTCTGTTCCAAAATATTATCTTTCTTTCTGAATCCAGCAGACACAGGCCGTCGTTAAGGTGGTCTAAAACAGAATGTATGTTTATATCCGTCATTATATTCACAATGCCTCTCCTCAGTTACAAAGCACTCATTGCAGTTTAACAAAATAAGATTAAATAGTCAATACGGCTGATTTAAATCACAATCATCGCAATTGCCTCAATAAAGAAGACTATGTTACCTTATCAGGTAAATACATTTAGAAAAGGAACTTGTTTCACATGATAGGAAAATTCATATTGGATGCAGTTAAAGGCATGGGAGTTACTTTAGACTTTGCCGAGGTGGAGATGCCAAGGCGGCAGGGGCAGGGGGATATTTCAACTCCTGTAGCCATGAACTTATCCGGTAAGTTAAACTCACCGCCCAGAAAAATTGCCGAGGCTATTATTTCAAACCTCAACGCTCACACTGAGATAAACAGTATGTTTGAAAAAATAGAGATTCTCGGTCCCGGATTTATAAACTTTCACCTTAAGAGTGCCTTTCTCTACAATCGTTTAAAGCTGCTCTATAACGACAGTGAGAGCTTTTTGCGACTGGAGCAGGGGGCTGGGAAGAAAGTACAAATAGAGTTTGTAAGCGCTAACCCCACAGGACCACTGCATTTGGGACATGGCAGGGGAGCCGCCATCGGTGCAGCACTTGCCAATCTTCTGTCAGCCTCCGGTTTTGAGGTAGTAAAAGAGTTTTATATAAACGATGCAGGCAGGCAGGTCTCCCTTCTCGGCCAATCGGTTTTTTCTATTTATCACTCACTGTTTAACTCACAATATCCCTTTCCTGAGGATGGTTACAGGGGTGATTATGTAGAGGTCATAGCAAAGGAGATAGCAGAAAGCCATGGTGATTCTCTGTTAAAAAATGACTTTACGGATGTTTCAACTGTTTTTATTGATTACTCGTATAAAAAAATGCTTAAGTGGATTGAGGAAGACTTAAGCAGCTTTAGCGTAACCTTTGACAGATGGCAAAGCGAGCGGGAACTCTTTAACAGCGGTACAGTTACCGGCTCTATTGAGATGCTAAGGCAACGTGGGTATATCTATGAACAAGACGGTGCTGTTTGGTTTAAGGCAACCGCCCTTGGCGATGAAAAAGACAGAGTTATAATAAAAAGCGACGGCAGCTACACGTACTTTGCCTCTGATATTTCATATCATATACAGAAATTCCAACGAGGGTTTGACGAGTGTTTAAACATCTGGGGAGCAGACCACCACGGTTACATACCGCGCGTAAAGGCGGCAATCAAGGCGGCTGGATTTGACGACTCAAAACTTACCGTGCTGCTGGTTCAGATGGTGTCGCTGCTTAGGGGTGGTGCGCCGGTTCAGATGTCCAAACGTGCCGGTGAGTTTATCACTCTTAAGGATTTAATGGATGAAATAGGAGCTGATACCGCACGGTTTATATTTCTTACACGGAGACCTGACAGCCAACTGGAGTTTGACCTTGACGCAGCAAAGGCACAATCAGCCGAAAACCCTGTCTTTTATGTTCAATATGCATATGCAAGGATAAACAGCATATTTAATAAAGCAACAGAGAGAAACGTTCAAACGTCTTTCAGAGATATGGATATTGATCTTTCAGCTCTGGATAAACCGGAGGAGCTCCAAATCATAAAAAAACTCATTCTCTACCCTCTGATATTTGAAAACGCAGTCCGTGCACGTGAGCCCCACAGGATAACCTTCTACCTTCAGGAACTCTCCGGCATGTTTCATCCCTACTACAATAAGTACCGGATACTTAGCCCTGAAAGCACCGACAATGGACCGGAAGCACTCAGACTGACCCATGCACGACTTATACTATGTGAGTCTGTTAAGATAATAATTGAGGCAGGGCTAAAGATTCTCGGGATAACAGCCCCGGAAAAAATGTAAGAACTCAGCAGTTTCAAACGGTTTAAAATGGCATAAGCGATAAAATATGAAAAAACAACACCCGCTGCGATGGATTTTTGAGCCGTTAGAGGCAGAGCCAAGCTATATAGAGAAGCATATGTTTGGCTGCCTTGCCTGCTATCTCTATGGGAAAATCGCCTTAGTAATATCATCCGGTGAGGAGCCGTGGAACGGATTGCTGATCCCAACCGAAAAACAATACCACCAATCCATCATAAAGGAATTTGACACGGTAGTACAACATCCTGTTTTAAAAAAATGGCTGTATCTGCCGGAAGAAACCGAGGATTTTGAATCAGCGGCGACACTTATCGCTGAAATTGTACTCAGAAACGACCCTCGTTTCGGCGTGTACCCCAAAGAGCGCAAAAGCAAAGACGCTCATCGATTACGAAAGTGACATCTGATGTTATCTAACGAAAAGATAAGCCGGTTAGCAGCTTTAATTATGGTGTTTTTTTTATTTGTCACTTTTGTTGAAGCTTTCAGCGTACCACCAAGCCAACTCCTTTCCACAACACCTAAAAAAACTGACCCACATATAAAAACTCTTAATTACGATATAAAAATTCTTAGCTCTGAACTGCTGACAGTGCCGATTCCAACCGATAAGATAGGTATGTTGAAGTCTAAATCATCTAACGGCACTAAGCTGTACCAGGTTTCGACACATGTTGATATCCCTGAGGCAGGGAAATCCATGTTTACACCATACCTCAGAGATTTACAAACAAAAGACGGTTTAAGTTCAAAACGTGCAGCCATATACGCTAAAGATGCAGTCTTTATCAGAGCACACTTTAAGAAAATTCCTGCAAATGCCAACCTCTTTGTCTATGGTCTGCAAGGGCAATCATCTGCTTATGGGCCGGTAGAGGGCGACTCCAGCGATGCTTTCTGGGGGCCTGTTGTTGAAGGGGAGATTCTTTTTCTGGAAATTATGGGGGGTGAGGGTACAGACGCCGCAGATCTTATAGTTGATAAAATAAGTTATGGTTTTGCTAATCCGTTAAGTTCCGCAACAAAATCATCGGCACTATCGTGCAATGTTGACGTGAATTGCTCATCAGCGGCCGCCGCTACGTATAAAAACGCCGTAGCCTTAATGTACTTTGAAAAAAGCAGTGGGGGGTATGTTTGCTCCGGGGCTATGATAGCCGACTCAGCCGCTTCTAATACAAACTGGTTTCTCACCGCCAACCACTGTATATCTTCCAACAGTGAGGCATCCTCTCTTATTGCGTATTTCGGCTACAGAACCAGTAGCTGTAACGGCTCAGCGCCGAGTGTCTCCAGTACCACACAGGTTAGCGGTGCTGAATATGTTACAGGAAAATCTGCAAGTGACGGCACTGATTTTACACTGCTTAAGCTAAATAGCAGCCCACCTTCAGGCACTTATTATCTTGGCTGGACCACAGACGACATCAGTGACACAGTGGTAGGGATTCATTATCCTGCCGGCAGTTATGAAAGAATATCCGAGGGCAGTGTTTCCACAGGTTATACGTGGAGTGGTATAAATAATAATGATTTTGTAACAGTAAGCTGGAACTCAGGAATAACCGAGGATGGCTCATCCGGTTCCCCTCTTATGCTAAAATCCACCGGTGAGGTTGTAGGTCAGTTGTATGGCGGACAGCAAAATCAAACATGTAGCAGCTCCGCAAGGCTCGGCGTCTATGGTAAATTTGCCAAATCATACAACTATGGACTTTCCACATATCTTAGCTCATCTTCCACCTACGCCGGTTCAACGGTTACGTACAATATGCCTTATCTACATACAAATTCCGCTGCAATTTCCTACTGTTGGCTCTCAAACACTACGACGGATACCGCCACGGCAACATTTACAGTTATGTCAAACAACTCATCCTCGTCTCCCTCCCAGTCGGCAAAAACTAAAACCATATCGATAGCCGGCAAAAAAACAGCATTGTTAACTTTCACAGGCAAAAGTATTAAATCCGGCTCAACCTCCGTCGATATATCCGGTGATATAAGCGGAACCGACGTAGCATACGGACTAAAAATAGTACTGACAATAAGCGGCTCTAATGCTACATGTGAAACTATAGGGATGTCATGTTTTCAGGGCACTACCAGTCCTAAGCGAAATCTTAAGGGTTACACCTGCCGTGACGCCAACAACCATTACGATTTTTAACGCTAAACTACGAGGATTGCTTTGTTAAGACTTCTTATAACTATTATACAAACCTTAATAATTTCTGCATTTTGCTGCATTAATGTTCATGCAACCGTTACGTACAATATGCCTTTTTTACATACAAATACCGGCGTAGTAACCTACTGCTGGATAGCAAATACTACATCAGACAGCGCAACAGTTACCTTTACTGTGATGTCAAGCAGCTCATCCACATCACCGTCTCAGAGTCCAAACTCAACAACCATTTCTATAGCCGGTAAAAAATCCGCATTATTAACTTTCAGCGGCAAAAGTATTAAATCCGGCTCAACCTCCGTTGATATATCCGGTGACACAAGCGGAACAGATATCGCATATGGATTGAAGATGGAAATATCAACCGGAACTTGTGAATCGGTAGGAATGTCATGTTTTCAGGGCACTACTAATCCTAAACGCAATCTGACAGGATATACATGTAACGACGGCAACCATTATGGGTTTTAAGATTTTCTTTTCATTTTTACTTGCCTGCTCCTTACCTTATACCAAGTTGCATTCAGAAGTAAACGCAGGCGGCTGGGAACAGGCGACTCCTCTCCTCATAGGGGATTGTCCTTAGGGGAGACGTCAAGGAGCCATCGACGATGCCGACAAAGTTAATCGAATGAATGCAACCCGATATAAAGCCCCTGCCTGACATGTTTAGGAAATTTACGCATTGCTATAACCATGGCCAATAATTTAAAAGTAACAAATTCTCCGGATATAAGACATTTTAAAAACAAAGCGCTTTCAGCACTTTTGTTCATTATAATAGTAACAACCGGCCTCTATATTCAGATTACAGGTTTTGATTTTGTAAGCTACGACGACCTCAGGTATGTAAAGGAAAATCCCAATATAGCTGATGGCTTAACCGGCAGCGGCATACAGTGGGCACTGAATGCCGATTATGATTCAAACTGGTTTCCGCTGACATGGGTTTCCCACATGGCTGATGTCTCTGTGTTTGGTATGAGTGCCGGGGGGCACCATTTTACAAACCTGATTATTCACCTTATAAATATTTGTTTGTTGTTTAGGCTGTTTTGGCTCATATCGGAGGGTAATGTATTTGTAGCTACCGGTGCCGCCACCGTCTTTGCTGTGCATCCTTTGGGTGTGGAATCCGTTGCATGGATTTCTGAAAGAAAAAACCTTCTTTCTACACTCTTTTGGCTTTTAAGCATAATATGTTACTTAAAATACGCAGCAGAGCACAAAAGAAATCTTTATCTTTTATCCATCCTTTTTTTTATCTTTGCCTTAATGTCCAAACCAATGGCTGTAACTTTACCGTTTGTTCTATTATTAATAGATTTCTGGCCGCTTAAGAGGCTAAATAATACACGGTGGCAAGTAATTTTTACTGAAAAGTTGCCTTTTCTTGTCTTTACGCTGCTGTCATCAATTATAACCTTCAAACTACAACACGATGCCGGTGTGATCTCTGATTTCACGGTTTTCCCTGCCGGACTCAGGATTCTTAACTCCATAAACTCCTACATAGAGTATTTAATTAAGCTGGCCTATCCAACAGGTCTTGCAGTTATATATCCCTACATTGCCCTGACACCCGGGCCTGCCATAATCTTAAAAGCTGCGGCATTGCTGCTAATTACAGCTTTTGCTCTTTGGAAATCAAAACTGTATCCATACCTGATTACCGGATGGTTCTTTTATATTGGTACTCTTGTGCCGGTTATACAGATTGTTCAGATCGGGCTTGCCCCCATGTCCGATAGATACACATATATACCAATGATGGGAATATATATAATGTTGAGCTTTGGTATTAAAGACTTAATAAAAAGATTTCCAAAAACAAGGTACTTCTTTATTCCTGTTTTTATTCTTTTTGTTTCGGCTCTTTGCGTATTGACATATTTTCAAACGTCTTCATGGAGGGATTCCCAAAGCCTATATAAGCAGGCGATAAAGGTATCGCCCTATAATTTCGTAGCTTATAACAATTACGGATTAGCTCTTATGGAAGCAGGACGCACGGATGAGGCTATAGAGGCATTTTCGCGCGGACTTAGTATCGTACCTACAAGCAGAAAAATCAACTATTCCATGTACCTTGCACTTATGAAAAAGGGATTGCCGGATGAGGCTGCAGTACATATGCTCATCTCATCATATATGGGCAAAGACAAAGATAAACAGATTGCACTTTCACTGATAAAGATTAACCAACATGACAGGGCTGTTTATTTTCTTCAGGAGCATCTTAAAAAAGATCCAGCCGACACAGAGGCATTCAATGCGCTCTACAATTCCCTGATTAAATTAAAGCGCTATGATGAAGCTGAAAAATACTTATTCCAATTCTAATTCATTTGTCTAACTTTGTTGGCTTCGTCACAAGCTCCTCAACGTCTCCCCTAAAAGGGGAATCCCCTGTAAGGGGAGGCGTCGCTTGTTCCTTGCCGCCTCGTTATACTTTTGAATTAGAATTGGTATTATGATGTATTACCCTACTGTTGGGGAGCAATATCACCGTGGCTGTGCACCGGCTATTTTTTAGGAGTAAAAACCATAAATTCATAGTTTGCCAACTGCTCTGTTGAAAAATAATGGCCGCTCTTATCGTAACTGCTAAAGAGCGTAACGTCATGAATGTACCATGGGATGAAAAATATACGCTCAGCACCCTCCCCTTTAGAATATGTCAGTATAAGCAGGTCAAAATACTTTTCACTTATTTTATTATTAATGTCATTTACAAAATTTTTATTACGCTGTTGCAAATTAGCAGGAAAAAATTTTTTCAATAACCTGCTCTTAGGTATTGTACTGTCAAGATAGCTGTTGATACCTGTGTCATACACTCTGCCGCCTATGTTGAAAACTACAAAATTAAAGTGTTTTGATACGAGAACATTTCTATTTGCCTCAACCAGCTTGTTGATAAATTTCCAGTGATTTTTCAAGCCCGCCGATCTGAACCTCTTTGAGGGCAAATCCATTACAAATGTTAACGGTGTTATTAGTTTTGAGTATAAACAGAAAGAGTAACTACTGTATATGTTTAAGCTCAACAATGCGGCTAACAACGTTGCTGATTTAAGAAAATCAATTTTTATATTGAGCACGGTAAGAAGAAAAAAAGGTAAAAAAAGCTGAAAATAGTAAGTCATCCACGAGGCGTTACAGGCTAACCTGAGCTCCAGCATCAAAAAAGTTATAAGGGCTGCGTATGAAAATAAATCGATTTTATTTGCAAAAACAGGATCCCCCATGTTTAGAAAGTTCATATCTCTGAAATACTTAAACACATCGGCATAAGATCGATTATTGCTTAACGAAATCAATAAATACATAACAAGGCCGAAATTACATAGCATAAACCATGCTGATTGCTTTATCATCATATCTATGCGCAACGGATTATTATAGAGATGCAATATCAGCACATCGTAAAAATATGACTCATACATATAATTGATGATTAGTGCAGAGACAATAAATGAAACGCCAAAGTAAGCAGCATATATCAGTCCCGTTTTTTTAGAAATAAACAGGACTACATATGATATGACAATAACAGTGCCGATAACAAAATACATTTTTGTATAAAACCCTGAAATTCCCAAAATAATACTAATAATTACAGCGGCGGCGGAGAAATTAAACCGCCACGGGATAAAAACACTTAATAAATACAGAAAAGTTCCGGTAGCGTCAGGCTTGGAAAGCGGAGTGCTAAAGAGTAATAAAGAGACATATTGTACAATAACTGCTCCATAAACATATATAATTTTATGCCTCTGTGCATACATAACCAAAGCAAAAAGAGCAAGAGATAAAACAATAAAAAGAGCGGAAGTCATTCTGTGTGACAAAATGAGTGCGCCATTGACGGCAGGATAAATGATTTTTATTAACTTGTGTATAGGGATTACCATATAGTTGTACACGATGCCGTAGTGATTAAGATACATTGGCTGGTTTACAAAATCATATGGATTTTTGCCTTTAAGCAGAGAATCGGTAGATAGAACCATTCCTAACTCTTCAGGGTCCAATTGGTGCGGATAAAATACAATCCCTGCATGATAATTTATCACCTTTATAAATACAAAGGAATAGACAATTATAAGAATGACAAATAATGCCTTGTTTAAAGGCAATCTGTTGCTTTCAACCGTTATTATAGTATCCTGCTTCCGCCCTGAGGCGTGTGAAATTGAAATTTACACCTTAAATAAGATTGTAGATAAAGCACGTATAACTGTCAACACAAACAAAGAGGCTTAAGCTCACTTACAGCCACAGGATGAACAGGCGCATTTTCCTTTATTTTTAGCCTTATCAAATGCCTCTTTACCCTCTTTAATAGAAAACACTGCTATGGCTATAGCGCCGATACTGTCTATCCCTGCTATCTTAGTAATCTCATAACCGGCACTTGCCAAAAGCAGCACTACCGAGAGATAGAGACATGTGCGCGTACAGGCTGCATCTGCCAGTATCGGCTCCGAACCAAGAGCCCTTCCAACCTTATTTTTATAGTAAATAAGAGCCGACATAGAAACTATCGAAGCTACCGCCACTATTGCCCCAGCCACTGTGGTTACCGGCTTTTTGCCGGATATAAAGTTATAGATTGCGCTAACAGCAAGTCCGGTTGCTAAAATATAAAATGCCCAGCCGGTGACTTTTAAGGCTGTCTCTTCAAAAGCATCCTGAGTAACACCGCTTATATTTTCAGCGCCTTTCATCCGCCTGATCATATGCCATATGCCGATGCCGGAAACCACCTCGGCAAAGGAGTCCAGCCCAAATCCAAAGAGCGACATTGTATCATCATCCAGCCCAAAATACACTGAGACGATCCCCTCTGCAATGTTATAAAACACTGTTATCAAAGCAAGTAAATACGCCGCACCCAACAATCCTTCCCTGTCTTTAAAAGAAAATTTCATTCTTATTAAGATTAACACATCACCTTTCTTTATTAAAATGCTAAAATACCATAAACTAAACATAAAGCAAATAATGTGTATAAAAATTATTTAATAGTAGGAACAGGCGGATTCCTCGGCGCTATTGTCCGCTACATTATGAGTGTTTTTATTGGAAGGCGCCTGGGGATAAATTTTCCATGGGGAACTCTCATCATAAATGTAAGCGGAAGTTTTGCTGTTGCCCTGATAATGTCGCTTTTTACAGAGAAGTACATGGTTAATCCACAGTGGAGGTTGTTTCTTGTTGTTGGATTCCTTGGGGCATACACCACGTTTTCCACCTTTGAGTACGAAACGGGGCAGTTGATAGAGGGCGGGGAGTTCTTGTATGCCGCCCTGAATGTATTATTAAGCGTAATTGCCGGCTTTATTGCCCTTAAATCGGGAGAGTTCATTGCTAAACTCATGTAGGTGTTACGCAATGGCTATCGGTTTTGTTACAATACCTGTATTTAATATAGACGGTGACAATGTTTGACAAAGAACAGAGCGGCATTTTAAACGAGATGAGTGTTTTGTATGTGGAGGATGAGGCGGCGGTAAGACTCTCTGTCGGAGAGTCGTTAATGAGGTGCTGCCGCAGCGTTTACCTTGCATCAAACGGCAGGGAGGGGGTGTACATGTACGTTGCATACCGCCCTGATATTGTAATAACCGATATCCGTATGCCGAAAATGAATGGTTTGGATATGGCAAGGGAGATTAAAAAACATAATCCTAAAGCTCAGATAATTATAACCAGCGCTTTTAGTGACAAGGATATGTTTGTTGAGGCAATAGACCTTGGCGTAAGCCAATATGTTATAAAACCTATTAATATTGACAAACTCCTTAATACATTAAACCGCTGTTCAGAGGTAGTAGCGGCTGAGAAGACATTTAGAGAAAGCCACGATTTATTCAAAAAACTTGCTGAGAGTTCCGCCTTTGGAGTCGGTCTGCATAGAGAGAAATTCTTATATGTAAATCCTGCAATGCAGACTATAACCGGCTACAAGGTAGCGGAGCTTTTAAATATGCATTTATGGGATTTTATGGGACAGAGGTGGCGGCAGACAATAAGGGAGCAGGTGTTTTGGCAGCTTAAGGGCGTGAAGATGCCGCATGAGTATGAAGAGATGGAGTTAATCACAAAAGTAGGAAAGACCAAATGGGTGAGACTCCTTACGGATACGGTAGAGTACAAGGGCGTGTTTTGCGGCCTTGTAGATATGGTTGACATCACAAGTGAAAAGGAATATGAGATGGAAATCCTGCAGTTAAATAAAACCCTTGAGGAGCGGGTAATTGAGGAGACACGAAAACTCAGAGAACAGGATCACCTGTTAGTTCAACAATCTAAAATGGCTGCCATGGGTGAGATGATAGGGGCGATTGCCCACCAATGGAGACAGCCCCTTAATGCCATCTCGCTTATATTTTTTGACCTTCAGGACGCTCTTGCCGCAAACCAGCTTGACAGCGACTATATGAAAAACTCAGTAGAGGATTCTATGATTCAGATAGATTTTATGTCAAAAGCAATCGAGGCTTTCAGAAACTTCCTGAGGCCGTCAAAGAAAAAAGAAGCATTTAACCTTGTACAATCAATCAGGGAAACCCTCTTGTTGTTTGACGCTATGCTGAAAAGCCTCAGTATTAAGGTTAATTCAGACTTTAATGACAACGGCACATTAGAGGTAGTGGGTTATCAGAACGAGTTTAAGCAGGTAATTTTTAATATAATCAATAACGCGCGTGACGCCATAGAGGAAAACCGGGCAGTGACCGGCGCCCGCAAATCCGGCAGGATAGACATATCGGTAAGACGTTTAGGCAGCAAAGTTGAGGTAGAAATATGTGACGACGGCGGCGGAATTTCTCCTGAGGCAATGGGAAAACTCTTTAACGCCTGGTTTACAACAAAAGATGAAAAAAAGGGTACCGGCATTGGCATGTACATGTCAAGGACAATAATAGAAAAAAACATGGGTGGTAAACTCAGCGCATCAAATAAAGGTGACGGCGCCGCCTTTACGATACAATTAAATATATCAGAGGACGGGAGTGCCGGATAAGCCGTCCTTAGCCGCAGAGGTAAGTACCATTTCCTTGATCTTTGCCGTTGCTCCCCTGAGCCTTCTGCTAAAGACATGAGCCAGTTTCTTAAATAACTTAAGTGTGATTATATCGTCATAGCCTTCCATAATTCGTTTGTCAAATTCAAGCAAAACCACATCGTCAAAAGCTTTAGCCCTAGCGGAACGAGGTTGTCCATCCAGTATGGCCATTTCACCAAAGCAGCTACCCCTTTTGAGCCTTGCCAGAGTCTCTTCCCGTTTCTTCCCGATTCTTTTTGAAATGCTTATGACCCCGTCCACTATTACGTAAAACCTGTCACCAACCTGACCCTCGTCAAAAATCAAATCCCCCTCGGCATACTTTCTGCATTTGGAAATCCTCAGAAGTGACATCAACTCCTCATCCGTGAGGATGGAAAAAAAGTCCAGATCCCTGATTTTTCTGACAGTCTTGGTTATAGCCATAGGAACACTTCTTATTGCATCGTCTATCGCCTTTTTAACGTCATCAATCTGATACGGATACTGTAAAATTGCGCTGACTCCCTCTTTGTACATTTTTTTAAGCTCGGCGGCATCCATTTCAGAGTCTATAAGAAGAATAACTCTTATGGTGTGGCGTTCCCTGAGGTGTTTAAAAAAATTATCCTCATACGTGTTAACAGTGGGGTAATCAGCCATTAGTATCTCGTATGATTCGTTTTTAAGGATATTGAAAACGCTTGACGGCTTTGTTACACCGGAAGTATTAGGGTAGCCCATGTAACTAAGGGTTCCTTTGGCAAAGTCAAGACCCCTCTGGTCATGAATCAACACTAATATCCTAAGTTCGCCGCCCATACAATTGATTTTATATTATCTGTTGTTAAATGTCAATGATATGGGCAGGATTGCAGCAGTGTGCAAAGGCGGGCTAATCTTTAAGCAGTTTATACTCTATACTGTCAATAAGGGCTTGCCATGAGGCTTCAATAACATTTTCACTAACACCAACTGTGCCCCATTTTGCTGAGTCATCACCGGACTCTATTAAAACCCTCACTCCGGTGGCCGTACCGCTTCCACCCTGGAGTACCCTTACCTTATAGTCAAGCAATTTTACAGATTTAAGCTCGGGATAGTACCCGTTTAAGGCCTTTCTTATTGCATTGTCAAGTGCATTAACAGGGCCGTTTCCCTCCGAGGCCGTGTGAATCACCGTGCCGTCAGGGAGTTTTAGTTTGATGGTAGCCTCAATTAAGCACTCCTTATCGCGTCCCCACTTATCCACTATGACCCTGAATCCCAGCAGCTCAAAGGCCTCCTTGTACTTACCGGTGCTTTTTTTAATCATAAGTTCAAAGGATGCCTCAGCACCCTCAAACTGAAATCCTTGTTTTTCCAGCGCTTTCAGTTTATGTAAAAGCTCTGAGGTGCCTTGCGAGCTCTCAATGTCTATGCCAAACTCCTCTGCTTTTCTTAAAATCGTGCTTTTCCCTGCCAGATCCGATACCAGCACTCTCTGGGTATTACCCACAACCTCAGGATTAATATGCTCATAGGTGCCGGCACACGCCCTTATGGCGCTTACATGTATCCCACCCTTATGGGCAAAGGCACTGTCACCGACAAACGGCTGTCTCTTTATGTGGCTCTGGTTTGCTATCTCGGTAACAAAACGGGAAACATTCCTCAAATTTTTTAATTTCCCCTCGTCAATACAGTTGATTTTGCGCTTAAGCTGGAGGTTCGGAATTATGGAACACAGATTAGCATTTCCGCAGCGTTCACCGATACCGTTAATTGTACCCTGTACCTGCTGCACTTGCCCCAAAACCGCCTCAATTGAGTTTGCCACAGCACAGTCGGAGTCGTTATGGGCATGAATGCCGAGGCGTTGTGCGGTCTTGCTTCTGACCTCACGTGTAATGAGCCTTATATCATCAGGCAGGCACCCACCGTTTGTTTCGCAAAGCACCAAGCAGTCCGCCCCCGCTTCCTCGGCTGCTTTGAGACACCTGAGTGCGTACTCTGAGTTGCATAAATATCCCTGATAAAAGTGTTCGGCATCGAAAAATACCTTTTCAACATGCTTTTTAAGATACACAACTGAGTCGTGGATTAACTTTAGATTGTCGTCCAGTGTAATTTTCAGAGCCTCTTTTACATGTAGATCCCAGGTCTTCCCGAAAATTGTAATCACCGGCGTTTCAGCGGCAAGGAGATGCTTTATGTTTGTATCTTTAGAAACCGGATGCCCGAACCTGTGGGTGCTGCCAAAAGCAACAATTTGTGCTGTTTTTAGCTTTAACTTTTTGACTTCCTTAAAATATTCGATATCCCGGGGATTAGAGCCGGGCCAGCCCCCCTCTACAAAAGGAATGCCGAATTCATCCAGCACCTCGGTTATCCGTAACTTATCCTCAACCGAGAAAGATATATCCTCAGACTGCGCTCCATCCCGCAGTGTCGTATCGTAAATCTCCACCGTATCCACAGTGTTCTTTTATAGCATTTTACAGAGTCTTTGTCAATCTATCCGCCACCTCTGTCGCATTCCCGGGAAAGCTCTGTATAAATACCACTTAAAAAATCAATGCGGCAGTGAGAGCTGTCTGTCATGTTTAGAGCCCGCACCGGAGTCGGATGTTTTAAACTGAGACGCAATTTTTCTCAGATGCTGCGACACGGTGACAAGCTGGGCCGCTGCTGTTGAGACTACGTCTGAGCAAACGGATGTATCTCTTGAGTTTTTAGCAAGGGTGTCTATATCCTCGGTAATTTGCCCCGAGACGGTTGACATCTCCTCTGTTGCCGATGCAATACTCTGAACCATGGATTGAAGCTCTGTTACACTTGTTACTATTGACCTCAGTGACTCCCCTGCCTTTGTGGAGTAATCCACCCCCGCCTCCACCCGTTGCAGGCTTTCCTTCATTGATGAAATAGCCTTGCCGGTTTCACCCTGAATAGCACGGATCATTTCACTTATCTCGGTTGTTGCCTTACCGGTTTTTTCCGCCAGCTTTCTAACCTCATCGGCAACCACGGCAAACCCTCTTCCCTGCTCCCCGGCCCTTGCCGCCTCAATGGCTGCATTTAAAGCTAGAAGGTTTGTCTGGTCCGCTATATCATTTATAACATTTACAATTTCCCCTATCTGGCTTGAACGCTGTCCCAGAGACTCTATCATCGTGGCGGAGTCCTTAACCGTGACTTCTATTTTCTTTACTTCATCTCTGGTCTTATCCACCACCGATGAGCCGTCTTTTGCCACAGCCATGGTTGAGTTGGCTGATGAGGCTATTGTTGATGAATTCCTTGCTATGTCAATAATGGTTTGAGTCATTTCCTCCACCGCCGTTGCCACCTGAACCGTTTTTTCAGCCTGACTTGTCGTATCCACTGACATTTTCCCTGAACTGCTGCTTAGTTTCTCACTTGATGAGGCAACACCGTCGGCAAGGTTTTTCAGTTCGTTCACTATCTCCCGTAATTTGCCTGTCATCTTATTAAATCCATCTGAAAGTGTTCCTATTTCATCCTTTGAGTGGTACTCAAAATAGCATTCAAGATCGCCGTCGGCTATCCGCTCAAGAGATACTGATAAGTCTTTTAACGGTTTATGGGTTTTCTTAAAAATAACTGTAAATATCACAGATATACCTACTATTCCTAATAATCCTAAAAGAATAAATATGAGCTGAAGCCGCCTTAATTTCGCCATTTTTTCAGCAAGCGGCACCTTTATACTGATTGCTCCGATAACCTCTCCCTCGCTGGCACTGTGGCATTCAAGGCAGTTTTTGCCCATGAAATCCTTTTTTGCTGTGTAGGGATATACTCCCCTTAGGTAATCACCGGTTATTACTACAACCTCTTTCCCTGTGCTCACTACCTGCTTTTCTATTTCATCGGAAACATGATCATCGGTGGCGTTTGTTCCAAAATCTTTATCTATAGACTCCGTTCTTAACACTTTTAAATCTATTAAGTTTTTCATTTGATCTAAAAAGGGCTTTTTTGAAGCATTTATTGACCCTGTAAGCATCATTGTCGTCAAGCCGTTTAGCACAGTCTCCCTGTAGCCTTTTATCGCTCCGTCTTTAATCTCATCAATTATCATATCTTTGGATATTTTTACAGCAAAAAAAATGTTGCATATCATACCAAGAGTTGTAAAAACAAGTATCGGTACCAGGGTTTTAGTAGTTATAGACCAGTTCTTAAACATTGTTTGCATTCCTCCATATTATCAACAGTTTTTATTTATTAAAGCCCTAATCTGCCTACCCTTTTAAATTATGCGCTATTTTACAACAATTTCTTAATTTTACAACAATTTTTTTTATTAGCACGCAAAAATTATATATCATAATTGTATGTTTAGATAACCTTAAAAATACAGCTATCAGGTATTAAGTATTTATATTTTTAGGATATGCGGATGTTAGGGTTACTCAAAGATGATTTCAACCACCTCGTACTTAAAAGTCTTTCCCGGGGCCTGTATTGTTACCTCATCCCCGACCTCTTTACCCAAAAGCGCCTTGGCAACCGGCGATGTAATGGATATTTTGCCGTCTTTAACGTCTGTCTCATCCGGGCCGACCAGGAAGTACTCCTTTTCCTCATCAGTTTCAAGGTCAAAGAGTTTTACTTTTGCGCCGAAAGCGACCTTGTCATGCTTGACCTTTGATGGGTCTATGACCTGAGCTTTAGCGGTTTTTGCCTGGAGTTCCTGAATTCTGCCCTCTATAAATGATTGCTTCTCGCGTGCCGCATGATACTCTGCGTTTTCAGACAAATCCCCGTGTGCCCTTGCCGTGGCTATGTCCTTTATGTTTTGCGGTCTTTCTATCTTAAGCAGCCTGTCCAGTTCATCTTTCATCTTTTTGTAGCCCTCAGGCGTCATCGGTATTCTTTCCATAAGTTCCTCCAGTTGCCTCTGTCAAAGCATTCGGAGATATTGTATCATAAATGAAAAACAAAACACAGCCGCCTGAAGCCCAAACTATTGATTTTTTACATAAAATATAGCTTATACTAGTACACAATGGATAACGGACACAGCAACGGCATATACAGGTTTTTTATAACGGCAACTGTTTTTTTTGTGTTAGCTTTGTCTGCCGGATGCTCTCAAAAGGCCATACGGCAGCCTGAGCCTGCTACAGAGAAAGAAAAGACGCCATATGAT
This sequence comes from Nitrospirae bacterium YQR-1, assembly GCA_039908095.1. Lineage (NCBI taxonomy): Bacteria > Pseudomonadati > Nitrospirota > Nitrospirae bacterium YQR-1. Next base: position 28,029 of record JAMOBJ010000020.1, on the reverse strand, counting down.
ATTCTGGAAAAAAATGTTTATGGCACATCCAGACTCTATATAGGAAAGCAGTACAAAACGGGCGCCAACCCTGACATAAGCTCTTACTCCGACTGCTCTAACCTCATATGCGCCGTAACAAGAAACTCACTAACAGGCAGCGGCTTTGAGTTTAGACCATATTATGTGTCCTCCGACAGAATATATGACTTGTCTTATGAAATTAAAAAAGCTGAGATTAAAGCCGGTGATTTGATGTTCTTTGTGGACGGTAAGAACAAGCAAAACCATGTAGGGGTAATAACGCGTACCTCCGGAGCAGTGGTGTACTTTGTGCAGGCCTCATCGCAGGCAGGCGTGGTGGAACGCTCCACTAAGTCTGAGGCATGGGAATTTTACTGGAAAAAACATTTTGATTCTTTCAGAAGATGGAAAGAGATAGTTTTCATGGAAACTCAGCCAAAATATTAATTAAAATTAAGTTGAAATAAATACAATTTAATGGTATAATCATACATGGTCACTGCAGATGAATTGAGATCACCGGAGATAATGGCGCTTTTAAAAAAAGTGGTCATTGAGGTTATGCTTGATGTTGCCGACACTTCTAAACCTGACGATAAGCAAGCCATCATACTGTACCAGTTAGTAGGTGATTTCAGAGAGTTTAGAAGTTACGCTGCTAAAAAAATTGAAGAAATTAATGGCTATATAGAAAAAATCGAAATAAACCTTAAAGCAAGCAATATCTCACATGAAAAAGATATTGGATGAAAAACTAAAATAGTATATGAAGAAGAAAACATTTATAATTGCAGGAGTGATTCTGTTGATTCCTTTGCTTCCTTTTCTGTTGCCGATAGGGCTTATATATTTGCTTGCCGCCATTAACTTGAGTAAGGGTTACAGCAGGCTCTATTGCGGTGGAGTTAAGCCCTCAACGAGAGATATCATTATTGAGAGCATGGAAGACAAGGGGATACCTGTGCCGGCATGGCTTAAAAGCAAACCCGCAGCTTGTTCCTGAGAAGTTAGTAATTTCTCAGAGAATTATCAGTTCATCCATGAAGCTGCTTTTAGTTGGCATACTGCGCAAGCCCTTCTTTGTCTGTAATTACGTGTAATCCTTTTTTGTCGGTTATCAAACCTTCTTTTTTAAATTTACTAAGGGTTCTGATTGAGGTCTCAACAGTTGTTCCAACCATGTCGGCAATGTCCTGCTTGGTTAATTTAATATCAATCTGTCCAGGCGTTGAGGATTTATCGGATAATTTCAAAAGCAGGGAGGCAATTCTTGATTCCACCCGTTCAAGCGCTATGTTTTTTAACATTTCGTGGGAGTTTTTCATACGCTCTCCCATTATTGAAGTAATCTGAAACATTATAATTGGGAATCTGTCGAGAATTCTGAATAAATTCTTACGCAAAATCCTGACAACTGTTGCATTTTCCATAACAATAGCATTTGCCGGATACGGAAAACCACGCAAAACGGCCAAAGCCCCAAAAAGCTCTCCACTTTGCACAATCTCAAGAATCAGCTCTTTTCCGTCCTGTGACAGTTTGGTAATTTTAACTTTACCCGTATCCACTATGTAAAACCAATCCGACTTGTCTCCCTCAGTAAAAACTGATTCCTTTTTCTTTAATGATACAAGCTGGATATATGGTTCTATTTCCTTTAATTCGCTATCCGACAGGCTTTCAAAAAAAGGTATCTCTTTTAACTTCATCCGTGCCGCTCTCCCTTTTACTTAGTAGTGTAGATTATAAACAAAGTTAAAACACTTATACAACTTCATTGAAGCGCTTGCAATATGCTCCGGCGGATATTGTAATGCAGCATTCATGCAGCCTCAGTCTAATACCAAGCTGCATTCAAAGTGGAACCGAAAAAAATAAAAAGTCCTCTTTTAGCGGGCTGCCGGTTTTTCTATACCGGTTCTATGGTACATGTGTGTTATTTACAAAAAAAACTAAAAAGTGTTAGATTATTAAGACTGTTAACTAAAATTAAGGAGAGGTAATGATGAAAAGACTCTTTTACTTGTCAATGGTGTTGGTGCTTCTTTTTGCATGTGGGAAGTCAGGCGACACAGGAATTAAGCAAACCGGCACAGCTGTAATTAAAATTGGGGATGTAACGATTACAGACGATCAACTTCAGGATGAATTAGCAAGCCTGCCGCCAAATGTCAAACAGATGTTTACAGGCAAAGAGGGTATAAGCAAGCTGGTTGATGAATTAAAGAAAAGAGAAATGTTATACCTTGAGGCTAAAAAAGCCGGACTTGACAAAGACCCTATTTACATAAAAAGGGTGGAAGATTTCAAAAAGGGTAATTTAATAAATTCTCTTGTTTCAAGGAACGTTGGAGCAGAAGGTATAAAGGTCAGCCCTGAGGAAGCCAAAGACTATTACGATAAAAATCCTAAAGACTTTGAGGTAACGGAACAGAGAAAGGCAAGCCACATTTTAGTTAAGACAGAGGATGAGGCCAAAGAGGTTTTAGCTAAAATCAAGAAAGGTGACGATTTTGGAAAGCTGGCAAAGGAAAAATCCCTTGATAAGATGTCAGCCGAGAAAGACGGCGACCTTGGACTCTTTGCGATGGGACAGATGGTCCCGGAATTTGACAAGGTTGTGTTCTCTATGAAAAAAGGTGAGATTAGCGACATAGTGAAAACCCAGTTCGGTTACCATATCATTAAACTAACAGAAGTTCAGCCACCAAAAAAACTTGAGTTTGAGGCTTCTAAAAACATGATAATGCAGTTTTTGACTCAGGATAAACAGAAAAAAGCTTTTGATGCCTATTTAGCTCAGGTGGAGAAGGGCTACACGGTGACAGTGGATCAGAAGGTACTGGATGATTTTATATCAAAGCATATTGGAGTTAAACCTGAAGCAGGTGGAGCGCTTCCGCCCGGACATGGTGCACCGCCGGCACAACAAGATAAAAAATAGTCTGTGTTAAAACTTAAAGACGGCATAGTTGAGCTTTTTAAAAAGGTGGTGACCTCGATTCCTCCTGATGTTGAAAACGCCATAAAAGAGGCGCACAGCAGGGAGAGTGAAGGCAGCAGCGGCAGGGAGTCTTTTAACGTTATCCTTGAACAGATAAAGGATTCAAGGGCTAACCGTAAACCGCTGTGTCCTGAGGCGGGAGTACCTGTGTTTTGGGTAAACATGCCGCGCTCCCTTAACAGAAGAGAAATTGCAGAAATAATTTTAGATGGAACCGGTGCAGCTTACAAAAAGATTCCAACACTTAGCAGTACTAAAGAGGGTGAGCAATCACCCTCTTTACCGGTTCCGGTTATTTTTTTTGAGGAGACGGATGGTGCCTCTCTTGTAGTGGATTTACTCCTAAATGGGGCTGATTGTGAAAATGCCGGAATGTTTTTTTCAATAAAGCAGACTTTTTCCGGAGATTTTACTTCTGTTAAAGAGACTTTGTTCGATGTGTTGACAGATAGTGCCTCTAAGCTCTGCCCTCCGTGTGTGTTAGGGGTAGGTATCGGCTCTGAACGGACGCAGGTAGCTGCCTTGTCAAAAAAGCAGTTGCTCCGCAAGTTATCGGATAAAAACCCGAAGCCGGAGCTTGCGCTGCTTGAACAGGAGTTATTTGAGGGGTTAAACCTGCGTGCAACAGGGCAATCAGCCTGCGGCGGCAGAACCCCATTTCTTGGTGTAAAAGCAGCTACGATTAATCTTCACAGTTTTTCTTTTTTGGTTGATGTTTCAGTCTCCTGTTGGGCATTAAGAAGAGGACGTCTCATCTGGAGCTAATCACAGCCGCTTATAACGATTGTTATACTTTGCATTTCGATTGAGCACCGGCATATATTTAATAGGTGTGTGAGTTAATCGAATGAATGCAGCTTGGTATAACAGATACTTTGTTTATTCAAATCTATTACGGCTGCCTGAAATAAGATAAGCGCCGCACGATGAAACCGGTAGTCAAAAATTACTCTGTTTTAGTTATTGGTGAACTTCTCTCAAGGGGGCTTTACTATATAGCTTTCATTTACATGGCACGGCTTATAAGTGTGGAGGGGCTGGGCATACTTTCTTTTACGCAGTCGCTGGTTTCATACTTTGCACTTTTGGCCACATTCGGCCTTGACATAACAGGGGCACGAGATGCAGCAAAGGGGGATGTTGCATCAGGAAAACTGTTGGCAAATATTTTGGTTTTAAAAGTGATTTTTTCTGTAGTCTCTTTTTTATTATTGCTTTTTACCGTGGTCTTAATTAATAAACCACTTGAGACAAAGTCTTTCATTATAATCTATGGCATTGTTTTGATGATAAACATCCTGCAACTGGACTGGTTTTTTCAGGGTCTTGAAAAAATGTATATAATATCAGCCTTGCAAAGCCTAAGAGCGCTTTTTATAGTTATTTTACTTTTTATATTTGTAAAAGGCGCTGAAAACTTTTTAACTGTTGCATGGATTTTTACAATTTCACCGCTTATAGTTACCCCACTGTCCTTGTACTTTGTTAAAAGGGATAATTTAGTAACAAGATTAGTTTTTGATTTTAATTTTTCAAAAAAACTGTTTAAAGAGTCTTATCCGGTGATTTTGATTCATCTTATGGCTTTGATTTATTACAATATAGATGCTGTAATGCTTGCCTTTTTGACAAACGACAGAAGCGTAGGTATTTACTCGGCAGCTTATAAAGTTATTCTTCTTGCTATATCTTTAAATGTGTTTTGGCAATATGCCTGTACTCCAAAGTTATCAAAACACCCTTTTGACAAAAAAGTGTTTTTGGAATATGCTTTAACCAACATCCTGATAGGTTTCTTTTTCTCTGTTGCAGTTTACATTTGGTCTAAGGAAATTATTTTATTTTTATACGGTGAGAGTTACATCCAATCCGTAGAGATATTAAGGGTCCTCAGTATAGTGCCGTTTTCATCGGCCCTTGCCGGCACATTTGCCAACACCCTGACACTGTGGAATCTCCAGAGGCTTCAGCTGATTGCCACCTCAGCCGGTGCTGTTTCAAATGTAGCTCTTAACTTTCTTCTTATACCGCAATACAGCCTAAACGGTGCAGCCATTGCCACTATAGCAGCCGAACTTCTGGTTTTCTTTTTATCTTTCTTGTTTCTGTATAATAGGTTATTTAAACTATGAATATAAAAATTAAAGGCAACTCAGGCTGTGATATTGAGGTCATTGGTCTTCAGGGCAGATACAAAGTTAAGAAAAGCACCTCTGAAGGTAATTATATCCCAAGGCTTAGAAAACAGAAGGAAAAACAGGAAATATTTTATCAGAAAAATAATTTAAATTATATAATAATTCCCAAAATACATGGAGATTACCGGAATGATACCACATACTGCTTCTACATGGACTACTACAATTGCAATGATTACGTTACGCATCTGCAAATTTCATCAAAATACGATATTGACTTGATTTTAAGCCGCATTATTGCCTTTATCGAGGGAAACATAAAAAGTTGTACCATTAAGGCTGTTAAAAAAGAAGTATTTTTAGAAAAATATTCGGATATCAGGCAAAAGATAATGTTAAATCCACTGCTGACAGATATCAAAACGGAGATTGCCGGTAAACTTGATAAGATAGTATTTTCTATTGATGATTATACCGGACTGCCCTTAGGCCCCTGTCACGGAGATTTAACTTTTTCTAATATACTTTTTGGTAAAGACTGTCTGGTGCTTATAGATTTTCTGGATAATTTTATAGAAACTCCGCTTCAAGACATTGTAAAAGTGAGGCAGGATACGTGCTTTAACTGGTCATTAAATTTCATTGAATCAGATTATGACAAAACAAGACTGTTACTAATTATGAAATATATAGATGAAAAAATTCATAACCATTTTAAAAAATATGATTTCTATTTAAAGCACTATAACCTTTTTCAATTATTTAATTTCCTTAGAATATTACCATATGCAAAGAGCCCTGAAATCTGCCGGTATCTGAAGATAACGCTGAGAAGACTCATAAATGACGGTTGGCTTGATTTTCGATAAAATGCTGTGCTAACATAGCGTTATCGTGGTAAATTTAATTGTACCTGCTGCCGGGCGTTCATCGAGATTTCCCGATATGAAGCCTAAATGGATGTTGACCCATCCAAACGGTAATCTCATGGTGGCAGAAGCAATCCGTGATTTAGATTTAACCAATGTTGCCGGAATTTACCTGGTCATATTAAAAGAGCATGTTGACAACTACAATTGCCTGTCTGGTTTGAGGGAAGCCTTCAGAGACGTCGGTTTAGATGAAAAACTGTCAATCGTGGTTCTTAACAGCCCTACAAAGAGCCAACCTGAGACGGTGGCAAGGGCAATAGAAAGTAACAATATAACCGGCCCTTTTTTTATTAAAGATTCCGATAATACATTCCGGTGTAACATTGCACCGCAAAATGCAGTGGCTGTTTATGATTTAACTAAAATGGCTTCCGTTAATGCGGCCAACAAAAGCTATATAATGCTGGATGACAATAAGCTGATTAAAAACATTGTGGAAAAACAGGTGATAAGTTCTTTTTTCTGTTCCGGGGGGTACTCATTTTTATCAGCGGATGATTTTTTAAAACATTTTTATAAATTACAGACCTACGAAAATCTCTATGTCTCTCACATAATATTTGACATGCTGTTAGAGAATGTGGTGTTTGAACCCTTGTTTGTAACAGATTATGAGGACTGGGGTACGCTTGAGGACTGGAACGCTTATAAGGCTACCTACTCCACACTTTTTGTTGACTTAGACGGGGTATTAATAAATAACTCCGGCCAGTACTTTGCTCCATTATGGGGAACCGCCTCAGCAATAAAGGAAAATGCTGGAATCATAAATAAACTATACAACACCGGCAAAGTAAAAATCATATTAACTACGGCAAGAAAAGAAACATACAGGGAACTCACAATTAAACAACTGCAGAAAGAGGGGATTTGCTATCACCAGATAATTTTTGATATTTTCCACTCAAAACGGATAATTATTAACGATTACTCCAAAACAAATCCTTTTAAAAGTTGTGATGCTATTAACATAAAAAGGGATTCATCCGATCTGAGGGAAATGCTGGAGGATTCCCTTGGATTTTCAATTTTATAAAGTTGGTAAAACAGTGGACCTGAGAAGATACATAAAATATGTGTTGCCCCACTTTGTGGTAAAGCTCTACAATGACAGCCACGATTTTCAGATTGCGCAGAAAAATAAATATTTTACCGATTTAACCGTGCGGGAGATTTATACTCTTTTGGCTGTGCTGCTGGATGTGGAGCGTGAGGTGAAAAATCCGTTATATCTGGAGATAGGAGTATTTAAAGGGGGCACTCTTAAATTTTTGAAGGAACACACCAGAGATGTCAACTTTTACGGCGTTGATTTTTTTGAGGACTTTATCCCGGAGGATGGAAACACCCATGTCTGCGAAACTTTCAAAACTGAAGCTGTTAAGGAATATATCGGCAATGGCCGTGTTACCCTTATAAAGGGGGATTCGGCTCTGGTGCTGCCTGAGTTAAAAAAAAGCCAAACATATTTTGATATGATTTTTATAGATGGCAATCACACGTATGAGGCTACAAGGAGAGACTTTGAGAATTCGCTTGTGATATTAAAAAAGGGCGGTTATATTGCCTTCCATAATGCATCTGAGAGCCTTGCCCCTGATTTTATGTATGTTGCCAATGACGGCGGGCCATGGAAAGTTACACAAGAGATAAAGCGAAACAGAGACTTTTTCTTTGAAGCAGAGGTTGACAGACTGAGAATTTTTAGTTATTTAAGGTGACCTCCCTACTGTGTTATTGACAATAGCAATACCCAACTTCAATGGCGCTGTATATATAGCGGATACCATAATTTCCTGCCGCAATATCCGCCTGCCTCTAGATGCTTTTGAGATACTGGTTATGGACAACGCCTCCACAGATAATTCCGTTGAGATTGCAGAGCAATTAAAAGCTCTTATTCCAAATATCAGAATAGTGAGAAATCAGGAAAATATCGGCAGACTGCCAAACTGGAAAAAATGTATAACAGAGGCACGCGGCACTTACCTGAATTACCTTTTTGTTACAGACCAAATAAACGAACATAACAACATACACGACCTGGTTGAAGTACTGAACAGAGACGATAAAATTTCCATGTGTGCTTCAAAATTTATAATCAAATATGACCGGATGTCTCAACATATCGGCAATGATTTTTTTAACTCAGACATTAAGATGGAATCAAAGGTATTTATCAGCTCACAGATTCTCAAAGGACTTCTTGTAAACGGATTTCTTCAGGCAAACTTAATGAGATGTGAGGATATCAGTGGTATTGATTTCAATGAAACCCTCCCCTTTACCTGTGACCATATTTTCAGCTCAGAGGCGGCTTTAAAGAGAGATTATATGTTTTTTTCAACAAATCCTCAAATTACATGGAGTATTTACAAAAATCCGGGACGTTTTCACTCAAAAACCACAATCGGGGAAATAGTGAGAAATAACCTTGAGGCTGCAAAAACTATTTCTCAAATGGTTGGCATTGGCATAAAAGACCTTTACAGGTTTTACGCTCTTGAGATTGACAGGATTTTATATCAAAAATTTCGTCAAAGCCATTTAATTTCCGGGAAATCCAGCTTTATACGTTCTTTTTTATATCTTTTTAGAGAAATCAACAAAAACCGTATAAGCAAACCGTTGGTTATAAACTCTTTTATCAACCAAATGTCTAAAACTCTCATACAAATAGTTAAAAAGAAACTCATCAACAACAAATGAGATTAATCGAAAAAACTAAATCAGCAATTATAGACTCAGTGGGAAGCGTTATGTCTCGATTTGACAGGCTGCCGATGTTTATATCTCCTGTGGGGCTTAGTCTTGAAATCACACGAGACTGTAATTTAAGCTGCCACATGTGCCCGCGGAATTTTTCCACTGATGAGAAAACTAATATGACGCACCGGCAGTTTATTCAGATAGCCGCCCAGATGCCGGCCCTTAGACATGTGACAATTCTTGGGCGTGGTGAGACCCTCATCAACCCTCATGTTTTCGATATGCTTATGACAAAAAAACTACTTTTTACAATTGTAACAAACGGTTTCCTACTGACTGAAAAAAACATCAACAAGCTTGGAAACGTAATTAATGTGGTAGTTTCAATTGACAGCCCCAACAGTGATACATACAAGAAGATTCGCGGTGCCAGTCTTGATGTTCTCATACGAAATCTACAAAATCTCAAGAAAATCAGGCCTGATATCAAACTTACGGTACAGAGTATTATTATGAAAGATAACATATCGGAGCTTGACGGATTTTTAACACTTTGCAAAACAGTTTCCGCCGGCAGTCTTAATCTTATTAACATTATAGCCTTTGAACAAAGCCTTCTGCAACAACACCAGATTAACGTTACGGATTCAATCGGCAAGCTTAAACGGTTTCAACAAAGGGCTGCTTCCGAGGGACTACATCTCAGTGCTACACCACTTCTACCGCAGCGGAAATGTTTCACACCATGGACCACTCCGAGGGTCTCAATCGAGGGTGACGTTTACCCCTGCTGCTTCATATTCAACAGCTCGGAGGACCACTGGCAGGAGTGGTGTCTGGGAGCAAAGATTGACGTTCCACAGCAAAACTATAAAATGGGCAACGTATTTAAGACACCCATGAAATCAATACTTAACAGTGACGACATGGTTGAGTTAAGAGCTGTAGTAAGAAGGGCAAACAAATCAATAATGCCGCTACAACAGATAAAACTCAAGGCTTGTGAGATTAACTCAACACGTTTTTTTTATTGCCATATCTGCTTTTTAAGGCACAACATTTCCTGTTAATACACAGCAAAATAAAACACATCTTGTGTTAGACTACTTTGTATGATAATGGCGGCAACATGCACAATATGCGCATTCCTTTCCTTTTATCTTTTCTTTACCGGCAGGGAAAGGGCGGCAATCAGCGAAAAAATTCTCTATAGCGGAGTGCTTCTTGCCTCTCAGATTATTTTTTCAGAGCTGGCATTGGGGCTGTTAAATATTCTCTATCCAACAACCTTGTGTTTTCTTAATATGCTTATTTCAGCTGTTGTTTTATATTTTAAAGGCCCTGATTTAATGGTAAACTTGAAAACTGAAATTATAAGTTTGCGGCTTTTTTTAAAAGGGCTTTTTTACGCTGAAAACATCTCACTGTTTTTTTTGTTTTTTATTGCTTCAGTTTGGATACTGCTTAGCGTATATTTTCTGCCCCCAAGGGGGGTTGATGATCTTAGTTACCATTTGCCACCCGTGTTTGAATTTGTACAAAAGCACAGAGTTTTTTTGCCTGCGGTGCAATTAAACCCATTTGTTGCATACCCCATGAGTGCAGAGCTGCTTTTTTTATGGCCGGTGATTTTTATGAAAAACCAGGTTTTTGTTGATTCCGTCCAGTTTATTGTTGCTCTTTACGGCATTGTTGTTACATATGCCTTGGCAAGAAATCTGAATCTTGGCATAAGAAATTCAATATTTTCGGCACTGCTGTGTTTTTTTGTTCCCGTTACGATGGCTCAGACGGGCTGCAATTATATAGATATTATCACAAGCGTGTTTTTTCTAACAGCTCTTGTTATTTTAATTAAATACAATTTGCATCAAAAGGCGTACCTTGCCTTTGCTCTGGGGGCCTCAGTCGGGTTAATAACTTCCATGAAGTACCATATGATAATACCGGCGCTGGGGCTTCAGGTTATGATAATGCAAAAGATGAAAAAAAAGCATCTGCTTATCTACATAGCGCCGGTATTTGCCCTGACGGCATACTGGTATATAAGAAATCTCATAGTTTTCCATAATCCGTTTTATCCGCTTGAGATACTTAAAGGCGGCATCGGGATATACGCAACGGAGCTATCGTCAAAGATTGGAATTTTTGAACAGTTAAAGGCAAAAGTATATTTTTTGCTTATTTCAGACATAGGGCTTGGCACATTTCACGGCGGTTATGGAATTGCCTTTTGGGGGCTTGCCTTTCCCTCGTGGTTGTATTGTTTGTATAAATCATTTTTGAAAAAAGAGCATCATTTGTTCATTTATCTTCAAGTGTTTTTAGGAATGATAATCGTATTGATTGTACCATATGATTCATTTAACGTGGCTCCGAGATATGCAGTTTTTATTACAGCCATATGTTTTATATCTCTGGGTAAGGTGCTGGAGGTGATGGCTGAAAACAAGTATTATCGGAACATTTTAAAAACAATGGCGGTACTGTCGTCCGTGTTGTCACTTTTTCTTTTTTCGATGGTAAAATTTCCGACATACAACATTATCAAACCAATAAATGACCTCAGAAATAACACCACCACAACAGAGGCCAAATACTACGCCCTTGGCTATTGGGATTTACCCGTCATGTCACCGGCATTTGAGGCGCTGGACTATTTAACCATCGGGGATGGCCGTGGATTAAGTGTTTATGTTGCAATGGCTCCTGATGTTTTTTGGGTCTCTCCCGTCTATGGCACTCAGTTGCAAAATACTATCTGGAATTTAAACAGCGTTACAAACAGACCCGATGCGTTTTTCTACTTTTTTGGGAAAAACGGAGAGATCGTCTATATCAGGGAGAAAGTGCCGTTTTACGACATAGCCTTAAATCCACAGTATCAGTTGATACACCAGAGCCTTCGTGGTGTTTTGTTTATAAAGGGGAATTTTTTTGATTCCGCCGATAAGCGGAAAAAACTTATGTCATTCTATGAAAAGTCCTGTAAGAATTCCCTTGATGAGGCTGCTAAAATAAAGAGTTCATTTCAAGAAGATATTCCAATAGTGGTTATTCCGCATTTTGGTTATGGTTTAAAATATTATGAGTTAAACGGAAATTTAAATAACAGGGTGCATTTAGTATCACATGGGTTTGAGGATGCTTATGTTAAAAATTTTAAGTGGGATAAGGTTTACACATTTATCAATAAATTAAGCGGCTACAGAGCTGACAAGATTTTAGAAATACCGGCTGATGATGGCATAGTCAGCGTATATTTAAATGAAAAGGAACCAATAACAAACAAAAAAGTAAATTAATAAGGGGAAGGACTCTGTCCTTCCCCGTTTCCATTTTTTTTATTGTGCTTGACCATCTGCATGAAAATCAGTGTTAGTAAAATTTTTTTGTAAAATAATACTTGACAAAAAAAGCTACAAATGTTAGTGTTAATCATAAGCGCCTCGTTCCTCCCCAAAAAACTGTCGCCCTATCCCAAGGGGGCGACAGTTTCCTTTTTTTGTAGTTAAATTTTCTTACTTAAGGTGGTTTTCATTGAGTTTAACTCATGTTAACTTGCAAAATGTAGAAAAATCAGCTATAATGACAATTAACCAATGTTTGAGTCTGCAAAAAAAAAGAGAAAACTGTGTATTGCAGTTACAGGTGCTTTATTCATACTCAGATGGAACTAGGTTTCAGGTTTAGCAATGAATTCAGCAGGTAATCCCCGCTTTTATATGTATTTTTTACCGCTTTGTTTAGCATTGTCAGCCTACGGCTATTTTCTTATAACCAACAAATTGGGAGAGGAGCTTATCTTATATTATAATTATACGAAATTTCCTTTTTACCACTGGTTTTATAACGCCTGGGGGCTTGGCAATGGTTTTTACAGACCTTTACAGATTGTTTTTAATTACCCTCTGATGCAATTTCTTGAAATTACAGGCTTCAGGTATGGATACTTATACAACTTTGTATATATACTTGTTATAGCTATAATATATGCTAAATTTCTGAAAGAAATAACACCGGAGGATAATTTATTAGTTGTACTTTTAACCGGTATTCTTATAACCGGAAAACCCTTTGTAACCTCATTTGTTTTTTTAACAGACAACGCCTCCTTACTATTGTCTCTATTTTTCATCTGCATTACTTACATCTCATATGTTAAAAACAACCCGTCTGCACTTGTCGTAAAACTACTGGTAATAGCATCACCTTTTTTAAAGGAAAGCGGTCTAGTCATTATACCATACTATATATTTTTGGTTATGCATCTAAAGTATGATTTTAATTTAAGGAAATTCCTGACAGATAAAACATTTTTATTTTTTATTTTTTATTTTTTTATTTTTCTGTTGATAAGAAAGTTTGCTGTAGAGCACTCCGGATTAAAAGCGGCAAGTGAAATAGGAATGTTTCCTTTAGTGCAATATGGTATCTCAAACGCAGCACTCAACGGATTTATCAACGTTGTTGTTGCAATTCTGAACATTCTGAATCTTGAAATTATCTACACCCCGTTTTTTTATTATGAGATGGAGGTAACAATCAATACATATTTGCGGCTTGCACTTATAGGGTCTTTGTGGATTTATATTTACATTATAATCATAAAACATATGACAAAGGATATTTTTCTTAAAATATTCCCCCTGTTAATATTGATATTATTTAACGGGATGATGTCTTACTCCGGTGTTTCAGACAGAATGTACGTGTCAGGTTTTAGTGGTTTGGTTGTTTTAATAGGTTTTTACTGCAGCCATATCGTAAGAAAAAACATATTTAAAGTTATCTTAATTTTAATATTGGTATATCAAACATACATATGCATAAGAAGCTCTCACAAGTATTATCATGATTCTATACATTATAATCCTGTATTTGAGTATTTTTTAACGGAAGAGGATATAAGGAAAGCGATATTGAGAGCAACAGGTGACCGTCAGACAGAGGCCTTTATGAAACACTTTAAAACGTTATATCCAGTGGCTGAATAGGTGAACTTATGAAATTATCTGTAGTTATTCCATGTTATAACGAGCAGGACAGCATTCCTTTGATGCTTGAGCGTTTTAAGGAAGTGATAAAAACAGACGATATAGAGGTAATATTAGTTAATAACGGCTCCACTGACAACACAGCAGAAGTCCTTGACACTTTGAGAGAGAAATACACCTTTGTGAGGACGGCAAACGTGGAAGTAAACCAGGGTTACGGTTTCGGCATTTTAAATGGGCTTAGTGTTGCAAGGGGCGAATTTTTAGGCTGGAGTCATGCAGATTTACAAACTGACCCTTACGATTGTATACGAGCTTATCAAATAATTAAGGAACACGGCGGCTCAGCCAATCTCTATGTGAAAGGACTAAGAGGAAACCGCCCACTGTTTGACCGCTTTTTTACTTCAGGCATGAGTATCTTTGAAACACTCTACTTAGGACAGGCACTTTGGGATATTAACGCCCAGCCGAATATTTTTCACAGAAATTTTTATGAGAGCTGGAACTCCCCGCCTCATGATTTTTCCCTTGACCTTTATGCCCTCTACCTTGCAAGGAAGAATAATCTGAAAGTTATACGATTCAGTGTGCAATTTCCCAAAAGAAAACATGGTAAATCCAGTTGGAACACAAGTTTAAGGGGAAAACTGAAATTTATAAAACGAACTCTTGATTTCAGCGTAAAATTAAAGCGAAATCTGTAAAGTAGATATAGCCCAACAACTGTTATGGAATATATAGCTCACAGAATAAACACTATCGGGGAGTTAATGAGTGTTCCGAAAGACTTTGGAGTCGAGATAGACCTAAGGGACAGAGGAGACAGGCTAATCCTTCAACACGACCCGTTTAAAGACGGCGAGGATTTTGAACAGTACCTTAAACATTACCGCTGTGGTACCATAATACTTAATATAAAGAGTGAGGGGATAGAGTACAGCGTGCTTGCTTTGCTGAAAAAGTATGGAATTAAGAAATATTTTTTTCTGGACTCCTCTTTTCCAATGATATATGCACTGACCAGGGCGGGGCACAAAGAGGTGGCACTGAGGTTTTCCGAGTATGAATCCATTGAAACAATAATGAGCATGAAAAACCTGGCACAGTGGGTATGGGTTGACTGTTTTACCACACTTCCTATAAATGCCGGTAATTTTAAGATTCTGAAAGACAACGGTTTTAATTTGTGTCTCGTATCGCCGGAACTTCAAAAGCAGGCTGAAAAGATACAACAGTACAAAGCCTGTCTGGAAAGTGAAAAAATTTATTTTGATGCAATTTGTACAAAGCTGTATAATGTTGATAAATGGGCTGAGAACAAATAGTGTTTATTACAAATTACTTAAAAGACAACAGCTGCAAAAGCATTTTTTTCTTTGTTTTACTCATGAAGTTTATTCTCATGGTGCTGTTTACCTCCGACTACCAGAGAGTGCTGTTTATGCCCTTTGTTGACCATTTTGTCACATATTTTGATAATCCGTGGCAGTTTTATTATAAGATACAGCAGGATAAATTTCCCTATCCGCCTCTTATGCTTTATATATTGTCTGCAGCTTACCTGCCATACAAGCTGATATTCGGCTCAGATATAAACATAGTTGTTCAGAATTTATTTTTCAAAATGCCGGTTTTGATTTCAGATTTAGCGATAACTTTTGTTTTGTTGAGGATTTTACCGGCAAAAACAAAAGGCGTGCTTTTTTTTTACTTCCTGTCCCCTGCCATAATTTATGCTGCATACATACACTCTCAGCTGGATATTATTTCAATAGCGTTTCTTATGCTTTCGCTGTACTTTTTGGCTGCCAACAAGCTGTTGCGATGTGCAATCTTGTTTGGATGTGCAATCAGCATTAAGTTTAGTATTGTAGTAACGCTCCCGCTGATAATTATTTACGTTTCAAAAAATCACAGATTTAAAGACACGGCTATCTTAGCGCTGATGCCTGCTGTTGTTTATTTGTTTTTTTCTTTTCCTTACCTTTTTACAGAAGGTTATTACTATATGGTTATAAAAAACCCAAAGCAGATGTCGCTCTTTGATCTATACCTGAGAAATGGAGACTTAAAGATATATCTCCCGATTTTTGCAATTTTGGTTTTGTATGGCAGATTTTGGGGTTACTCAAAAATCAACAGCGATTTACTTTACACTTTTTCAGGAATAATATTCACTTTGACTATTCTTTTGGTTTATCCGACGGTATCGTGGATTGTTTGGGTCATTCCGTTTCTGAGTATTTTTTTTATAGAAAACATTTCTCGGCACGCCAAGGTTCTTTATTTATATTTGAGTTTCAATACTACGTATTTGATTTATGTTTTATTTTTTCACAAAGGCGATTATAATGATCTGGTATTTTTGAATAAGATTTTAAACTTAAAAATACACATAGATAAACTGAAGGATATTTCTTATACAGCGTTTGAAGCCATATTGGTAGCCCTGATTTATTATTTATATAAGTTTGGAATAGAGAGCAATGAAATCTACAAAAAGGACCTTAATTTAGTTATAGGAATAGGCGGGGACAGTGCAGCGGGAAAAACAACTCTCCTTGAGGATTTAAAGCATCTGCTGTGTGAACAACTTCTTCAGGTTGAGGGAGATGCCGACCATAAATGGACCAGAGACAATATCAACTGGCAGTACTTTACCCACCTAAACCCAAAAGCCAACTATCTTCACAGACAGGTTCAAAACATCATTGATCTAAAAAACAATAAACCTGTTTACAGATGCGAATATGACCATATGACAGGCACCTTCACTGAAACACAATTGATAAGACCACAGAAATACATTGTACTGTCGGGACTTCACACTTTTTACTTACCCATTGCAAGAAAAATAATAGACCTTAAAATCTACCTTGATACAGATGAAAAGTTAAGGCAACATTGGAAAATCCTCCGTGACACTCAGCACAGAAGCTACTCTTGTGAAACTATATTAGAACAAATAGAAAAAAGAACTCAGGACTCAGTCAGATACATTCATCCTCAGAAGGGCTATGCAGACATTACTATTTCCTACTTTACCGAGGAGGATTTTCTGGTTGGAACCCACAGCGGCAATCTGAGCCTGATGCTTAAGGTCACACTAACTTCCAACGTTCACATAGAGAATCTTATAAGAGAATTAGAGATAGAAAATATAAATCTCCTTTGGGATTATTCAGACGATTTGAACACTCAGTATGTAATCTTAAAAGATGAACCCTCAGGGCAACTGATTAAAAAAATCGCCTTTACATACATACCTAACCTAAAGGAAATAATACCTGTTAATGCAACGTGGCTCAATGGCTACAGGGGGTTTGTACAGTTAATAATCCTGTTTCTTCTGAGCGTGAAGAAGAGGGAAATTTCAACAGAGGAGTTTTAATGTTTAAAGGCATATTGTTGGACTTTGACAATACTTTGTATGGCTATGAAAGCGTTCACATATCAGCGTTACTACAAGTGTATGTTTATGTAAGCAAAACGTATTCAGTGGAGTATAATTTGGTAACCGCCTCTTATGAAAGGGCACGTAAGGAGATACACATGGAGCTCTCCGGCACGGCGGCATCCCACAACAGGCTGCTGTATTTTCAGAGAATGCTTGAGATATTAAAATTAAACGCCCCGGCTTATGCCCTTGACGTCTATGAGCGGTACTGGAGTTTGTATCTTGACTTTATGGAAATATCATATGAGGTTTTTGATTTCCTTGACAGCGTAAGAGACCGTTTTCGTATTTGTTTAGTGACAGATTTAACTGCGGAGATACAGTACAGAAAAATGAACAAAGCCGGCCTTACAAAATACATAGATTACATAGTAACCAGTGAAGAGGCCGGAGTGGAAAAGCCCCATCCGTACATATTCCACCTGGCACTGAGAAAGCTTGGGATGACGGCACAGGAGGTGTGCATGATAGGGGACAGTTATGAGAGGGACATAGTGGGGGCACTGAATATGGATATACAGCCGTTTTGGCTATTTAAAAGACCCCCTGAGGGAACCCCTCAAAGGGTGGTGGTGTTTGAGTCGTTTGACGAACTGGAGGTATCGAAGTATTTTGCCAGATGATGAGGACATAGAGCGTTTTGTCAGGATGTCCAGGTATGCCGGTGAACGGTTTGATTTAATTCAAGGCAACGGCGGGAATTCCTCAGTTAAACTTAGCAGCGGGCAACTTCTTATAAAAGCCTCGGGGAGGCATCTCTCGGAAGTGCAAAAAAACACCGGCTACGTGACGTTGGAAACCCATAAGGCTCTTGATGTGTTTGAGCTGCTTGAAGCCGGTTTTTTTAAATGCGATAAGTCTGAGCGTGATGTAAAAATCTCAATAATGCTCAATGGATTAATAACGCAATCGCAGGGGGAGAGACCGTCAATTGAAACACTGCTTCACGCCCTTACTCAGAAATACACACTGCACACGCATCCGGTTGTTGTTAATGCCGCCCTTTGCAAAGGCAACTGGGCTGAGTTACTATCCGGTTTGTTTCCTGATGCAGGGTTTGTAACATATGAAACACCCGGGGCGGGGCTTGCCGTAAAGATGAAAAATGCGCTAAAGGGGCAACATAAAAAGATTATTTTCCTGCAAAACCACGGTCTCATTGTAACATCGGACATATACGGGGAAATAGAGACACTGACTGAGACGGTACTGGAAAAACTCGAAAGCTATTTTTCAGTAAACTATAGTAGATACAAACTGACGACTAAACTCTCAGCCTTAATAAACAAACTAAACGGGGATTACTTCATAAGCTCTCTGTCCGAGGACATTGGTCTAAACAGCGCATTAGCCCAAAACAGGGGTGTGTTTTTTAAGAAGCCGTTTTTCCCCGACATGGTGGTCTTTTGCGGGGCGGTAGCGGCTGAGATTAGCGATTTTGACGACCATAAATCAATAGAGAATCACTATCACATATATGGTGAAATTCCGAGGGTGGTAATATGCGGCGACAATATTTTCTTTACCGCCCCCAGTGTAAAAAAGACAAAAGAGATGGAGGAAGTCCTGAAGCTGCACGTTTTTGCCCACAACGCCGCCTCTGAGAACATTAACTATCTCGATACGGCTGAAATCGGTTATATCTTAAACTGGGAAGCCGAGAAGTACAGACAGAATAAGTAAGTAAATAAATAAGTAAGGGAAAGGCGCCGCCTTTCCCTTATACCCTATCCGCAAGGGAGCGAGGCCCCCTTGACCCCTTTTTTTCAATGCTTTGTCAGGTTTATACCGAGTTACGTTCATAGATGTAAATAACAAAATATCTGTTGTGTTTAATGTTACTAATTAAAACTGGATTCCCGTTTTCACGGGAATGACAAAAAAAGAAAACAGACCATTGCCCCCTCTGTCATTGCCGCCTACGAGCGGCAATCCAGTCTTTTCTTTTTATCATTATATTACTTTTTTGACGGCTACTTGGTATTAGTCATCTGATAAGAAACAATAATACCAAGCTGCACTCAGAAGTAAACATTTATCCCGGGCTGCAGCTTGGTATAAAATGTTACAATTCAGTTTTTATATTAAATAAGCAGAGGTAAGAAAATGCAAATAATAATACCGATGGCAGGGACAGGTGAGAGGTTCATGGACTTTGGGTACAAGGTGGTTAAGCCTCTGATAGAAATAGCTGGCAAACCAATGATTGAGCATGTAGTAGAGCTTTTCCCCGGAGAGAGTAATTTTACTTTTATTTGTAACAGTGTACATTTAAAAGAAACCGATATGAGAGCAGTAATTAAGCGAATCTGTCCGCAGGGTAAGATAGTGGAGATTCCACCTCATAAAAAAGGGCCGGTATATTCCGTGTTCTGCATGATGGACTCAGTAGATGACGATGATGAGGTAATTGTTAATTATTGCGACTTTTCTAAAACCTGGGATTATGCCGATTTTCTTGAAACAGTGCGTACAAACGGCGCATCTGGTGCAATATGCGCATACAGGGGGTTTCATCCGCACATGCTGGGCAGCACCAATTATGCTTTTATAAGAGATGAAAACCGTTGGATGATGGAAATTCAGGAAAAAAAACCATTTACATCCAACCGAATGGATGAGTTTGCCTCAGACGGCACATATTATTTTAAGAACGGCAAACTCTTAAAGCAATACTTTAAAGCGCTGATTGCACAGGATATAAACGTAAAGGGCGAGTACTACGTAAGCATGGTTTATAATCTGCTGAAAGCCTCCGCCCACAGCATATATATATATGAGATAAAACACATGCTTCAGTGGGGAACACCGGAGGATTTACTGGAGTTTACACGGTGGCTGAACTATTTTGGCAATCTCCAATGCCCCTGCGCCGCTATAGAGCCCGTGGGGGAAAGTATAAACCTGATACCGCTTGCCGGCAAGGGAATCCGCTTTGTAAATGAGGGCTACCGTGACCCTAAACCGTTAATTGACATAGAGGGAACACCGATGGTGATTGCCGCTGCAATGAGTTTACCGCCGGCTGAGAAATACATTTTTGTGTGCCTTGCCGGCCATCTTTCGAATTTTCCGCTTGCTGAAACCATTGAAAAATATTACCCTGGGGCCAAAGTTGTAAGCGTTGATAAGGTGACGGAGGGACAAGCCTGCACGTGTGAAATCGGCCTTAGCGGAGAGCCGCTCCAGCTGCCTCTTCTGGTTGGAGCTTGCGACAACGGGATGTTATGGGATTCTGAAAAATATAAAAAACTCATTGACGACCCCACGGTTGATGCCATTGTCTGGAGTTTCAGGCATCATCCGTCAAGTAAAAGAAACCCGCATATGTATAGCTGGATAGTGGCGGATAACGACGGAAACGTCCTTGAGGTATCTGAAAAAAGGGCGATATCAAATGATCCCTTTAATGACCATGCCGTGGTGGGCACCTTTTATTTCAGGAAAGCAGCATATTTTCTTGATTCGCTGGTTAGTTTGTATAAGGGCAACAAGAGAGTCAATAATGAATTTTATGTTGACAGCTGCATAAATGAATTATTGGCAAAGGGGCTTAAAGTAAAGGTTTTTGAAGTCAGCGACTATATCTGTTGGGGTACTCCTGATGATTTAAAAACATTCTTATATTGGTACGATTTTTTTGTTAAAACAGGATTTCACAGTGTGAAACATGCGTTAATACCAAGCTGCAGCCGGAAGTAAACATAGGCTTTAGGGGAGACGTCAAGGAGCTTTTGACAAAGCCAACAAAGTTAATCGAATGAATGCAACTTGGTAATAAGAAGATATACTTTTGCCAAACCCAGCCGTTATATAGTAATCTAAGTCTGTCATGGTGATAAGCGTAAGGAATGTGCACAAGAGTTTCGGCAAGCTTAAGGCGGTTGACGGGTTAAGTTTTGACGTGGATGAGTCAATCTGTTTTGCCCTGCTTGGGCCTAACGGAGCCGGTAAGACCACTATGATGAAAATGATTTACGGTAAAGCAGGCTGTGATGACTGCCCTGACACTGTACTAAAGGTTTTCGGCTTTGACCCCCGCACTAATCCCCTGCAGATAAAGTATCTCTGCGGTGTGGTTCCTCAGGATGACAATCTGGACGTTGAGATGAACGTGGTGGAAAATCTGCTTATATTTGCCGGCTTTTATGGTATCCGGCGGAAGGCGGCACGGCGGCGGATTGATGAGCTGCTTGAGCTCATGGAACTTTCCGAAAAGGGTAAATCACGGATACGTGAGCTTTCAGGAGGTATGAAAAGACGCCTTATGATTGCACGTGCTTTGATTAATAACCCTTGTCTTTTGATTTTAGATGAACCCACCACAGGGCTTGACCCGCAGGTACGACATTTGATATGGGATAAGCTCCGGCAGATGAAAAGAAGAAACATTACCATTGTGCTGACAACCCACTACATGGAAGAGGCGTTTCAGATTAGCGACAACCTGATAATTATGCACAGTGGACGGAAAATGCTTGAGGGAAACCCAAAAGAACTTCTTGAGGGGAGCATTGAAAAATATGTCATGGAAGTTCATGACACCGGTGTTATTAAAGAGGTTGAGAGCATACTCTGCGGGACGCCTTACAGGATGGATGCCTCCCGTGAAGTGATAAACCTCTACAGCAATGACCTGAAAGCTCTTGAGGCGGCCTCTGAACATATCACTGTAGGCAGGTACTTTATCAGAAACTCTAACCTTGAGGACCTGTTTTTAAAGATAACCGGTAGAAAATTAAACGATGAGCAATAATATACAATACCGGATTTTTATCGGCACTCACAGAGACCATGTAACTGCACGGAGTTTGACATTTGTAAGAAAATTGTGATAGAGTCTTTTACCTTGTATCTGTGAATGTCAGGACAATATTAAATCATGATAACGGTTGAAGATAATAAGTCTAATCTGATAAAGATAGTGTTTGTTTTTCTAATCGTGTTCTATTCGTTTGTGTTCATCAAGACGGCAAATTATCACGTTTCTCTTATTTATTATCCTCATCAGGTGGATGTTGCGGAATTAGAAATGGTCTTATCTACCGATTTGCTGCTCAAAGGCAAAAACCCATATGATTTTGTAAATCACCCGATGTATCTCAATTGTTATGGTATTGTGTATAACTATATGACATTGCCGGTTCATAAGATATTAAGTTTTATGTATCCAGGCCTCAGTGGAATATTTATTTTATCACACAGGATGACAGCCGGTATCTTTATTGTTCTGTCTGTGATGCTGACTGCTGCAATTATGTATAGCTTGAAATATAAACTCATATTTATTTATGGTGCTGCGGTTATACAATATGTTTCCCTGTTATTTCTTTGTACGCCTCTTACACGGCCTGACAGCCTTGGAACTTTTCTGTATTTATTAAGCATTGCTGTTCCATGGCGTTTAAACTATTCCAAAAACAGTGTTATCGCAAGTATCATACTGGGTTTGCTTGCTTTTTATACCAAGGGATATTTCGTTATTGGAGTACTAATTGTAATATCCTATATTTTCTTGTTTTTATCCAAAAAAACAGGCATAAAATATCTTGTTACATTTATAACTTGTTTCGTTGTATCTGCAGTGATTGTAAATGAATTCTATGAAGCCTATTTTTATGATACGTTGATTATGCAGTACAATACCAATGTATTTCAAGTTGATATGATGATAAAGCAATCTGTTTACTTTATTTTGTGTAATATCGGTCTGTTTCTGTATTTGTCAATATCGCTGTATTTTGCGCTTTCTGCCAACTATCAAGCGGTTGTTAAACAAATTAGGTCGTTTTTTGAAAACATTAATTTATTAAATGCAGACAAACCACTTTTTTATAGTAAAACAAGTATTTTTTCATATGCAGCTTTTGTGTCTCTGTGTCTGTTGGAATTAAAATTAGGTTGCACTACAGGGGCATGGATGACATATTACATGCAGTTGTTTCTGCCGTTTTTTCTTATTTATACGCTTAATATAAAACTTAGTTTTATCAGGACACCGGTAATTTTAATGCTCATGTCGGCCGTTAGTGCCTACAGCGTTTATTCTCTGTCCATGTATTCAAAAATAATAACGCCGTATTCATTTATTATGGATGACCCGTCTAAGAGATTTAGGCGGGAAGTTGTAGAGCAATTTTGGAGCACTATTAACGGATATGTTAAAACAAGCAAAAATATACTTGTATCAAAAGAATTTAACTTTGTTGTTTTCAACATGGGTAAAGGAGTGTATGATTCCGGCGTTAACAACTATTTTAATAAAGTAACACCTAAAAACAAGGTATTGAAATATTTTTTCCCAAAAGATTTTAGAGCCTTGCATGAAAGTTTTGAAAATGATATTGATACTAAAATAAAAAATAAGTTCTTTGACGTACTTATACTTACGTTTGCTGATGACAGGGGCTCTAATCATCTCTATATCACGCCGTGGTATATACGAAACGCTACAGTTTTTGATAATTATGCAATAGCAGGGCAATACCGCTTCAATGTGCCTGATTTACCGGTAAACTATAATTTTTTAGTTCTAAAACCTCAGTTATAATCGAGGGGGTCATGGCTTTATGAAAGTAAAAGAAGATAATAAGAAAAAACACACTGCACCCGTCGGCAGGCAGGGGATGCCTGCTGAAAAGAACAGGACTGAAGAGTACCGATGGTTGAATATCTTTAACTCATCCGACATAATAGCTTTTTTTGTGGCCACTTTGTCTTTTCTTGTTTTCTTTCAGAGCAGGAACTTTGATTTTGTCAATTTCGATGATACCAAATATATAACAGAAAACGCTTTTGTACAAAAAGGCCTGTCACTGGAAACGTTGAAGTGGGCGTTTTACACATCCGCCTCAGATTATTGGCAACCCCTTACCTGGGTATCACACCTTTTGGATTGTACTATTTACGGTATGAACCCGGGTGGACATCATGTCACCAATTTAACATTCCACGTGATAAATACAATATTGGTGTTTTTTTCTTTTGAGAAAATTACCGGAATGCGCAACAAGGCAGCAATAATCGCCGCCCTGTTTGCTGTTCATCCGGCCCATGTGGAGTCGGTGGCATGGGTGTCTGAGAGAAAGGATGTCCTGTATGCTTTTTTCTGGTTTTTGTCGATATATGCCTATTGTTACTATGTCAAGACGCTGTCGTTTAAGTGGTATTTTATAGTGTTATTTACTTTTGTATGTTCCTTAATGTCAAAACCCATGGCTATTACACTCCCAGTTATTCTGCTGTTGCTGGACGTATGGCCTTTTGGAAGGCTCAATAAAAATAATGTGTTGCGTTTGATTTCAGAGAAAATTCCTCTTTTGGCTTTCTCAGTTGCAACCTCCGTGTTTACTTTTATTGCACAGAGGGCGGTTGGTACTGTTGCACCGGTTGAAATGATATCTGTGTGGGTTCGCATCAAAAATGCCCTGATATCTTACATGAGCTACATATACATGGCCTTTGTACCGGTTAACCTTGCTGCAATATATCCGTTTTCATTTAATCTCTCTGCTGTAAGAGCTGTGTTGTCCTTTGTGGTGCTTTTGCTTATTTCTGTTTTTGCGATTTTTACAGTGTTTGGTTACAAGTCATTTAAGCCGAAACCTTTTGTTTTTACCGGCTGGTTCTGGTTTGTTATAACACTGCTTCCGGTTATCGGCCTTATACAGGTCGGCCCGCAGGCTATGGCCGACAGATATACATACGTGCCGTATATCGGAATTTTTATTATTGCCGTGATGGTAGTCCCTGAAAGTTTTTTTGAAAACAAGATTAAGAAATATACCGTTTACTTTTTATCCGTGCTCATTGTATTAATCTTGTCGGTTCTTTCATACGTGCAAACCGGACACTGGAAAAACACGATAACGCTCTTTGACCATGCCGTGAAAGTAACAAAGGATAATTTCATAGCCCACAACAGCCTTGGCGCCTCATTAGCGCAGGCCGGCAGGTTTGAAGAAAGCAAGGTACATTTAAACAGGGCTATTGCCATTAATCCTGATTTTTTTGAGGCCTATGTAAATATCGGCAACGTGCTCTTTACCGTAGGGAATATTAAAGATGCGGCAAAAGCCTACAAGAGAGCAATAGAGTTAAACCCAAAAAATGCACTTGCCTATAACGGCTACGGTGTTGCGGTTTTGAATGCCTCTGATGATGAAAACTCATTCAATGAAGCCATAGAGGCATTTAAAAAGGCTCTGTCTATTGAGCCTGACTTTAAACCGGCGCAGATGAATCTTGAGTTAGCCCTCAAGAAGAGGGTAACACCCTGAGGGCAGGCAGGTTTTTTTTAACAATATAAACATGCAATGAGTGGAGGTAAGGCAAATGGCTGATGAGTATTCCTTCGACGTGGGGTGTAAGGTGGACATGCAGGAGGTGTCAAACGCTATTAATCAGGCTTTAAAAGAAATATCCCAGCGCTTTGACTTTAAGGGCAGTAAAAGTACAATTGAGCTTGATAAGGGTAAGCAGGCAATAACGATTGCCTCAGATGATGAGTATAGGCTTACCAGTGTAAAGGATATTCTGGAGTCAAAACTTGTAAAGCGCAATGTTGCGCTGAAAGCCATAAGTTATGGCAAGGTGGAACAGGCCTCAGGGGGCAGTGCACGGCAGGTTGCAAGTTTTCAGCAGGGAATTCCAGTTGAAAAGGCCAAAGAAATGGTAAAGTTAGTTAAGGATATGAAACTCAAGGTCAGCGCAGAGATTGCAGGGGACACGGTCAGGGTAAGGAGTAAGAAAAAGGATGACCTTCAGGCTGTAATAGCGGCTATTAAGGCACATGACTTTGGAATATTCATAGAGGTTGGAAACTACAGATAAGCAATAAATTAAGGAGGTGTGTCTAAAATGGGGAAATTCAATGATTTAATTGATATGACAGTGTCTTTTGCAGAAAAATTTTCAAGAGGATGGCTTGACGCCACCTATCTTGATTTATTTCTCGAGATGGAGAAAAAGGGGTTTTTACTTTCCAGAGACCTTAAGGAGTATTCAACATCGGTGGCGGATGCGGTGATAGCTTTTCAAAAATCTCTGTTAAACACAAATGGGTTGGAAGGTAAAGCTGCTGAGATAAATGCCAAAGTGATTGAATATATGAAGAGCTCAAACGGGAAAATTGATTTAGCTGCATGGGAAAAGTTCTCTCTTGAAATGAAAAAGACATATGCGGGGCTTTCAAAGGAGAGCATGGATTACATGAAAAAGGCGATGGAAGCGGTAACAAGCATTTATTCGTTTGAAATTTGGTAAAGAGTTTTCTCTATAATGGAAATACAAGAACTTAGATATATAGGAAAGGCGCTTCTGGAGATGGTACCTGAGTACAGGTTTGCAGAGGGCTCTGAGGATGTGCTTAAAGTGGGGGCAGGCGGAGATAAGACCTTTAGGATGGATGCAAGAGCGGAGGAGATTATTATATCACATCTTGAGAGTTTGGGAGGGCCCTTTACGGTAATCTCAGAGGAAATCGGCAGAAAGGAAATCGGAGAGGGCAGCGGGGGCGGCTTACGGGTTTTGATTGACCCTATAGATGGAAGTAAAAATGCGGTGACGGGCCTTCCCATGTTTTGTACTTCAATTGCCGTGGTTGACGGCGACAGGGTGGGGGATGTATTGATGGGTTACGTGGTAAATCTCATAAGCGGTGATGAGTTTTGGGCGCTTAAGGGGCAGGGATGTTTTCTTAACGGCAAAAGAGTGGCGACCCACCCCGGAGATAACATAGCGGCTGTATTATATGAGTCTCAAAACCCGGGCAAAGACCTTGTACAATTATTACCGCTGTTTTCTTTGTGCTACAGAACGAGGTGTTTTGGTGCTACGGCGTTAAATCTGGCCTATCTTTCGATGGGGGCGGCCAGCGTATTTGTAACTCCATCTCTTTCGAGGACATTTGACTATGGCGCCGGATACTTGCTTGTTAAAGAGGCTGGAGGGATTGTGACCGATATAAGAAATGAATCCATCGATAATATAGAAATCGGGCTTAAAAGATCAAACACAATCCTTGCCTGCGCTAATGAGATTATCCATAAAAAAGCACTTAAAGCCCTTGGAGTGGTTTAAAACTTATAGCGATGTTATTTTAAAGGCCGAGATTCCCCTCCCTTGAAACATGGAATTAGTCTTTACTCTGATAGAAATAATCCCGACTTTTATGTTAGCCTAAGTATAATCAATAATATAAAGAGGCAAAATGCACCAACACTATGACTTGACACTAAAGAAATTATTGAAAGACATACCGGTTGAATTACTTAAAATTTTAACAGGGTTTGATACAGGGAAGTTTCTTGACATTGCACTTGTGAATATTCAGTACCGGTTTCCTGATTTAATTATTGAGTTACCCGATAGCAGCATCTTACATATAGAGATTCAAAGCGCATCAGATGGCACGATGTTAATGCGGATGTATCTTTATTCGGCTCTCATTTTCAGTCAATATAGGAAATTGCCGAGACAAATTGTTTTATATGTAGGCAATAAACCTCATAATATGGAAAATAAAATAGGGACATATTCATATGAGATAATAGATATTCGGGACATAAACTGCTCTGACTTATTACAAAGTGAAAAACCTGAAGATGTAGTATTGGCGCTTTTATGCAAATCAGAGAATATGGATGTCACAATATCCAAAATAGTAGAGAAATTATCTACATTGCCGGTAAAAACCAGAAATGATTATTTTGTAACGGAAGTTCAGCGTAAAAAATGGCGTGAAGTGGCTATAAGTGGCTAATAAATAAGAAAAAAACAATAATGG